>JAMPDR010000014.1 GCA_023665555.1 Ruminococcus sp. | reverse complement strand
TATACCGTCGGTTTCGGAATCACACCGAATCAGCTTTCGCTCGCAGACTTAGAAACAAAAAATCACTGAGTTATACAGCATTTCTTGTCTTTCATCACTGCCGGTGAGGAATTTCACCTCGCCCTGAAGACATTATAATATTAATTTTTCATGTGATGCATCTCGCTTTGCATCGTCTAATATTATATGCATCGGTTATTGGTTTGTCAATACTGAAATCCGTTTTTGTTTGACAAAATCTTATGCAATTTTATAAAAAGCAAACCACGAAAGGCATAACGAATAGTGAAGCTTTTTTGCTGCTGCGTATTTAACCATACAAAGTTATAACTGTTATATTAAGATCAGAAATTTATCGTTTGTATTTTTCACCTGATATACCACCAAATCAATCCGATAAGAACAATCTGTGCGGTAATAATTGCAGGCAGACCAAGCATAAATTTCTTATGTAGTGTTTTGTGGCGGATGATCTTCATGGTAATATATTCGAATAATGCACCGCCGAGCATACCGATAATTATCAGTGCTTTTTCAGGTATTCGTCTGCGATTTTTAATTGCCCTTCGCTTGTCACTGATTGTGACTGCAATGGCAACAAGCGAAACAACGGCAAAATATACACAGAGAAAAAGCGGAAGTTTATCCATTGTTTTTTACCATAATTTCAAGGTCGCTTTTGGTGAGAGTGCATGTTGTGCCGTTCAATTTTTCTTTCATATAATTCGGATTGATTGAAAGTACACTTGCACATTTTGGGCACACTGCGAAATAGGTTGTTACTTCTTTGCCGAGAATTGTGTTGATGGCAGATAAATCCATGTTTTCAAACAATGAAAGTGAAACAGTTTCTGCGCATGCAGGACACAAAACATCGTTTGAAATGCCGTGGGCAGTTGTGTATACTTTTTCTAATGATGGAACAGCCATGATGAATACCGCCTTTTCTTTGAGTCAACACCACATAAAAACGAATCTCTGTATGGGGTTGCCTTTATCTGATATCTATATCCTATTATGTTTTGCTGTAAAAGTCAAGCCGTTTTTATTCTGAAAGGTTGTGATGATATGAAACGTTTAATTATACTGCTCGTCTGCGTTATGCTTTGCTTTTGCGGATGCGACAGTGTTCTTGCCGATGAAAATGAAACACTTTCACTTATAGGAAATAACAATGCTTTGTTGAACGATGATGACAAAATTATCAATGATGACAGCGATAACTTTTTTATCGGTGCATGGCTGTCATATATGGAACTTATGCCAAAAGAATGTGCCGATCAGCAACAGTATGAAGAATATATATCTGATATTCTCGATAACTTAAAGCAGGTTGGTGTAACAGATTTATTTGTTCATGTCAGAGCGTTTGCAGATGCAATCTATCCGTCTGAATTTTTTCCGTCAAGTGAATATGTTGCCGGAAATCAGGGAGATAAACTCCCGTTTGACGTTCTCGATGCGATTATAAAAAAAGCGTCTGAACGTGAGATCAAAGTTCACGCGTGGTTGAATCCTTACAGAGTCCAGCGTGAATTTGATGAATCAAAGCTATGTGATGAAAGCATTGCTAAAAAGTGGCTTAAGGCAGGTTCGGACAATGTTGTCAAAGCGGCAGGCGGATTGTATTTTGAACCGTCCTCATCTGAGGTGCAAAAGCTTATTCTGGACGGAGTACGCGAACTTTTGGATAACTATGATATAGCAGGGATACATATTGACGATTATTTTTATCCGACGTCGGACGAGTCATTTGACAAAAAGCAGTTTAAAGCTTACCGTAAGAGCGGCGGTGAGTTGAGTTTGCCGCAGTGGAGAAGAGAAAATGTGAGCAATCTTGTTTCGGGCATATATAGTACGGTTAAGTTGTTTTCAGATGATAAGATCTTTTCAATAAGTCCGAGCGGAGATATAGACAAAACGCGTGATGAGATGTTTGCCGATGTTGAATTATGGTGCAGTCAAAGCGGATATTGTGATATGATAATTCCTCAGATTTACTATGGCTTTGATAATGAGAGCATGCCGTTTGAACAGTGTGCAATAAGATGGAAATCAATCACCTGTGAACAGGTGAAACTCGTTGTGGGTCTTGCATTGTATAAATCAGGAAAAGAAGACTCCTTTGCAGGCGAAAGCGGAAAAAATGAGTGGCTTGAAAATGATGATGTGATAAAAAGACAGGCAGAATTTTTGAATGAGAATGATTTTGACGGCTTCAGCTTGTACAGTGCGAAATTTGTAAATTTTAATAAAAATATTGTCGGAAAACAGTCACAAAACCTGAAAGTATGGTACAATACAAATAATGAGAATTTATGAAACTCCTGATTTAATCAGAGATTCCTTAGGAGATAGTAATTAGAAATGATGAAAAAAAGGAACATTATTTTAATATGTATATCAATTCCTGTTGCCGTGGCAGCTATTATTATCATTTTGACTAAGTTTTCCGGCAGTCCGAACATTCTGACCCAGGGCAAGACAACAACTGATATGCGTGACGGTGAACTAAAAAAAGCAAAAAATATGAGCAATTTTGTTGTTCTGACTGAGGGAAAAGACATCACTCTTTTGAATGAGGATTCTTCACAAAAAGAGAAAAACAAAACCGAAAAAACGATAAAGGCGGTTGCATCTTCCGTTTTTGATTCGGTTATTCTGAAAACAGATTACCTCACTGAAAAGGCAGATGAAAAAAGCAGGGATTACCAAACTCCGAATGCAGAAATGTCGGCTGATATTTTATCATGCGCAAAATCCCTTAATGCGAAAAAATTGAAAGTGTATCTTCAGCTTGATATAACACATTCGCCGTCATTCGTTGCTGAACTTTGTAAGAATGGGTCCGTTAGCGGTGTTGTTCTGAGCGGTGCAGATAAAATGGCTGCTGCTGAAATCAACAAAAAAATGAAGGCCATTTCGGATTCGTTGAAACAAGAAAGCAAGAAAAAAGAACTTTGCTTATGGGTGAAAGCAGAGAGGACGGATCTATCTAAACTGAAAGCGGAAAATCTTATGTTGACAGTTCCGTCGGCGGATGGTGAAACTGATATTTATAACTCGCTGAATGATATTTATGCCGAAAAAAAGACAAATGTTAAGTTGTGTTTCCCGATAAGCAAATGTTCTGAAGATGGATTGAAATCATCGTGGCTTCTTGAGCAGATGCTTAAAGCTGATGAATGTGATTTCATTTCCGCAAGGGTTTTTGATTCCTATTCAGCGGTAGAAAACGATTATGATAATTGCTTTACCGCTGTTGAAACTTTTATCAGAAGCGGTATAAATATATCTGCGGTTTTTTCAAACCTCATCATTGAAAATTATAGCGGTGAAATTGTTCACACTAATGAATATAAATTGAATGTCAATATCCGCGGTTCATATCTTTATCCGGTCACACTCGGCAAGCAGAAAATCATGCTCAGTGAAAGCGGTAAGGCTGAAGTAGAACTGGAAATGAAAACCGGGGAGAATGTGTTTGCATTTGAACAGAACGGTAATGAGGCTGAATATAAGGTCAATGTTGAATTTAACGGCGATGTCATTCGCTCGGTTGAGCCTGCCGATACGGTTTATGCAAGTGCTAAACAAAATGTAAATGTCACGGTCACTGCCGCAGAGGGTGCAGATATAACCGTGAAGCTGGGAACCGAAAAATATACTGCTGAACAAAGTAAATACATCGGTGATGGATATTGCGTATACACTGCAAAAATTAAAATGCCGTCAAGTAGGATTGAAATTGAATCGCTCGGAAGTCTGTCGGTTACGGCAGTTTTCGGTGACAGCAGCATATCAGTTGACGGAGCAAAAATAGTATATAAAGACAAAAAAACAACACCTGAAGTTACCACAACGGCGCCGCATATAACTCTGCCTGCCGACAATTTCAATTCATATACAACGGACATCAGTACTACGACAATTTTACCGCCGATAAATACACCGACAACATCTGCGGCGATAACTCAAATGATATATCCGAGCGCAAGCGCATACACGGGAAATCAGATGTGTGTTGTTAACACCGATTATGCCGACACATGGCCGCTCGGCAATGATGATAAGTTTGTTCCGTATCAGACAACGCTTGTTCGCGGAACAATGGACTACGTTGTGGGAGAATCCGAGGCTTATGACAGCGAAGAGGGCGAAACCCGAACATTCTACACCCTTGCCAGCGGAAGGCGAATACAACGAAAGAGTGTGTCGCTCATTGAACAAGTTGATGTGGGTGACAACGAATTGTCGGTTCTCGGCTGTGCAAGCGAAAACGGTGCGTTGAGAATTACGCTTTCAACAAAGTGGAAAGTTCCGTATTCATTCAGTTTCAATCCTCAGGAGTATTATGCTTCAAAAGGCAGGCTTTATAATGTCAGAGCATTTACGGCATCGTATATTCAGTTCACATTCTATCACACCACAGCCGCCAACGGACAGGTTGATACGAACGGCAGCAGTATTGTTTCATCAGCGTCATGGAGTGTTGATCCCTCACAAAAAATCGCAGTTTTAACCTTACCCTTAAGGTCACAAGGACGCTATTACGGCTACAGTCTTGAATATGACGCAAACGGAAATCTTGTACTTACCATTCACAGCAAGCCGCAAACGCTTGCCGGCAGTGTAATTGTTCTCGATCCCGGTCATGGCGGAAAGGACGGAGGTGCACCGGGATATTCGAACTGGCTCAATGAATCCGCTGTGAATTTCTCAGCTGCTGTTATGGTTAAAAATGAACTTGAAAGCCGCGGCGCGACGGTATATATGACAAGATATGAGGACAAGTATGTGACGCTTGAAGAGCGAAAAGCCTTTGCCCGTGCTGTTAAACCTGATGTATTTGTGAGCATACACAGCAATGCCTCAGAGGATACCTCGGCTTACGGAACATCGGTTTATTATTACAAGCCAATGTCACAGCCATTATCACAGTCTATTTATACAGAACTTGTTTCGACATTTAAAAATTATGTTTATTTGAATGACACAGCGCGACAGTCAGGTATTGAACGTGGCTCAAACTTCAATCCGTTCAGTGTGACAAGGCTTGAAGAGTGTCCGTCAGTGCTTGTTGAAATGGGTTTTGTTACCAATGAACTTGAATGTATCAAGCTTGCAGACGAAGGCTGCCGACAAAAAATAGCCGCTGCGATTGCAAACGGCATTGAAAAATATATTGTGAACTTTTAATCAATGCGCAATTTAAGCAATGCGTAATTCGTAATGCTTAATGCGTAATTGCGAGGTAGATTGTGTCTATAGTGAGCAATAGTCCGCAGAGGGAGAAAATGAGGAATGAGGAGCACGCGCAGCGTAGGTAATAAGTAATAGTGAATAAGTAATAAGTATGGTCGCGAATAAAATATCTGACGACTTAACTTTGTGTCCGCGAAATACTATAACTGTTAATTTTTAGATTTTTAATTTTAACACTGTTTTAAATCGTTACTTTTCTTCGCGGATGAAAACTCCATATTGCAGCAATCTTATTCGTGACCGCACTTCTTCACTATTCCCTATTACTTATTACTTGCGCTTGCGCATGCTCCTCATTCCTAATTAAATCTACCTCTGCGGGCTTAATTTTACGATAGGTACAATCTTCCCCGCAATTACGCATTACGAATTAAGCATTACGCATTATTTAGTGCAGTATGAACGTATTGCACACAAGCATCATTATAACTCCTGCCGTTCCTCCAAGTGCCGATATGCCGAAAGTGATAGGATTAACAGCAAGTTCAACACTTGTTACCGCAGAAAGCAGATTGACCGCAAACAGGGCGGCAATACCCTGCAATGCAGAAAGTACGAGAGATCTCACAAAATGCTTGCTTTTGAGCATAACAAGAAGTATAATAAATCCCGAACAAACAAGAAGTCCGAATATACTTTTGCTTTGAATATCCATTATGATTTCTCCTTTTTTGAAGTTGTCCTAATAAATTATATATTCAAATGCGTGAAAATATTACAGACTTGTTGGTTAAACGGAAAGGTATGGAAACGAATATGAAACCTCTTAAAATTACACCTGCCGTCAAAGATTACATCTGGGGCGGAACAAGACTTTCAAAAGAATTTGACATTGTATCATTCACTGATAAACAGGCTGAGGCATGGGTACTCTCGTGCCATGATGACGGTGAGAACATTATTCAAGGCGGCAAATATAACGGCAGAACGCTGAAAGATGTTCTTGAAAATGAGGGCAAGGACTATCTCGGCACAAACTGTGACAAGTTTGATTTTTTCCCGATACTTATCAAGCTGATTGATGCCAAAGATGATTTATCTGTTCAGGTTCATCCGAGCGATGAATATGCTTTGGAACATGAAAATCAATACGGCAAAACCGAGGCATGGTATATCATTGACTGCGATGAAGGTGCGGAGATAATATATGGTCTGAGCCGCGACATGACAAAACAGGAACTGAAAGACAGCATTGAAAACGGAACCTTACTTGATAATGTTAATCGTGTTAAGGTGAAAAAGGGCGACCTATTCTTCATTGAATCGGGCACAATTCATGCAATCTGCAAAGGCATTTTGCTTGCAGAAGTTCAGCAAAATTCAAATGTGACTTATCGTGTATATGACTACGGCAGACTTCAAAACGGTAAACCGCGTGAACTGCACATTGATAAAGCAGTTGATGTTATAAATCTCAAACAAATGCCGTGCAGCGGAAAACCGCAGGGCGAAACTGTTGAGCATGACGGATATAAAAGTACACTTTTAACATCGTGCAATCTTTTCACTGTCACAAGGCTTGATATTGAAGAAAAAGCTACTGTAACAGCAGATGAAACATCATTCGTTTCACTTGTTGCGCTTGAAGGTAACGGTGTGATAAATTACGGTGATAACTGCATAACCCTTTACAAGGGCGAAAGTGTGTTTATTCCGGCAGGTTTCGGCGCTGTTGAAATTCTCGGAGCAGTGACCGTACTTGAAAGCAGAGTGTGAATCCATCAAAACCGGCGGTTAAGAATCGGCGGTTTTGATTTTATAAAATCATCCATGCATTTTTCGGTGCGTTCGTTTGGGCGCACTTTTTATTTTTATAAAAACTTGCAGATATACCAAACATCTGCTATAATGTAATCACCACACTAAAAATTAAATATTTTTTATACTCAGATGTGTGCATTTTTATTTAGGTAAAAATGCAGACTTCGGTTTTTTGCATTTCTGAGTATAGATAGTAAAAATTTTTAGTGTGGTAGCTAAACGAAGTTTGTGTTTTTCGTGTGTGCGAACTTCGTTTGTACACACTTTTTATTTTTGCAAAAACGTTCACTATTGATTTTTACCTAATTTTATGGTAAATTAATCTTGCGACAGAAAATCTAATAAAATCTCAAAAGACGGGAAACACTTGGCAAAAGTGTGTTCTCTTATTAACGTACCGTCTTTTTGGGAGTTAGATTTTGTGTCGCAGCAAATGAGGATGCATTTTTCGGTGCGTCATCGTTGGCGCACTTTTTATTTTTATAAAAAACTTGCAGATATACCAAACATCTGCTATAATGTAGTCACCACACTAAAATTAAATATATTATTCTCATAAAAGAGGTTGTGTTTTTATCCCGGTAAAAACACTGACTTCTTATTTTCGTACTTCTTTTATGAGAATGAAATTTTAGTGTGGTAGCTAAACGAAGTTTGTGTTTTTCGTGTGTGCGAACTTCGTTTGTACACACTTTTTATTTTTACAAAAACCATCCACAGTTGATTTTTCAATTCAAATGTGATATTATATCAGCGTCACATAAAAATTTATATAGTACCGTAAAGAATACATCGGTAAAGATGTATTCTCTGTTAACTATATCTCTTTACGGTACGTTAATTTTTGTGTGACAACAATGAGGATGCATTTTTCGGTGCGTCATCGTTTGTTGGCGCACTTTTTATTTTAGTACAAAGAGGTTATCAATCATGAAAGTTGCAATCGTTGGCTCAAGAGATTATTATACTGATAATATCGGCGACTATCTTCCCGAAGGCACTGATGAAATTGTTTCGGGCGGTGCAAGAGGAATTGACAGCTGCGCACGAATATATGCAGTCAGACATAACCTTAAACTGACTGAATTTCTCCCTGACTATAACACCTACGGCAAGCGCGCTCCGCTTATCAGAAATCTCGAAATTATAGATTATGCCGATGAGGTTATCGCCTTTTGGAACGGAGAGTCCAGAGGCACAAAATTTGTGATTGATAATTGCTGCAAAAAGAACAAAAAGGTTAGAGTTGTTGATGTGTGAACAGTTACAAAGGCAGATATTTATCAAATGGCCTTCCGTTAACAGCTTATTGATAGATTTTACTCGTTTAAATTTCCATCTTATGTTTACAACATGATTTTTTGCGGACTGTTCAGCAAAAGACGCAAATATTTTTATCTGCGACCGCACCTATTCACTCTTACCTATTACATAAAGAAAAAGACCGGCGAAAACCGGTCTTTTGCATAAACATATGTAATAATAACCCCTACGAAACACACAATCAGCGGAATGCTTTGAACGAATCGTAAGCTGCATAAGTAATTTTTTATACTGTTGAAACAGACATCGAAATTACAGTATGAAGAATTTATCAGATATTCTTATGCATTTTCCTCTTTGATTGCCTCAAAACATGAACTGCAATAAACTGCTCTGCCTGCTGTAGGCTCGAACGGAACGATTGCTTCGCCGCCGCATCTTGCACAAACAGCTGTAAACTTCTGTCTTTCCGGTTTTGCAGCATTCTTGCGTGCATAGCGGCACTCTTTGCAGCGCTGCGGCTCATTCTGGAAGCCTTTCTCTGCATAGAATTCCTGTTCACCTGCGGTGAAAGTGAATTCCTTTCCGCATTCTTTGCACACGATTGTTTTGTCTTCGTACATGGTTTTTACCTCTCTTGAAAATTATTGCCCTTGGCGGATTTGCACCGCAGCCACTGACGTAGCCATACTTGACCGGGCATATATGTCAATTTCAGATTACTCTGATAATTGAGTCCGTGCTAAAACGAGTTTCTCAGCTTTTTTCTTGCTCGCTGTAACGCTCCGTCAACTGCTTTTGTACTCATTGAAAGCTTCTCAGCAATCTTTTCATAGGTATCACCCAACAGGTACATCTTAAAAACAACCGCTTCTTTTTCAGATAATTTTTCGTATATTGCCGCAAAAATTTGATCTGCAGTATTTTTTGATATTACAAGTTCTTCCGGTGACATTGCAGTATCAGCAATGTTGCAGTCGTCCTCAAGCGAAAACCTTGAATTAAAGGGAATTTGCTTTTTTCTTCGGGCAGACTTAACCGCATTGATTATTTTGTTTCTTATGCATGTACTTGCATAGGTCTTGAATGAAGCCGCACCATTTTCATTGAAAGAGTGAACCGCACTGAGAAAACCAAACATTCCCTCCTGCATGAGGTCCTCTGTTTCAATCTCACAGCCTTTGAACTTAAAAGCCTCCGCACATGTGACGCTGACATATCTTAAGCATAACTCATTCCATGCATCCTTGCAGTTTTCTCTGCAAAGAGAAACAAGCTGCTCATCGGTGTAAGAAGAGTAATCTACCATTTTTAGACCTTTCAAAATGCGTATACATACATTAACAAAAAGATAAAGTAATATACAATATATATTCTATCTGTTAAATGATACGACAAACGAGCAAATTTGTCAACATGATTATTACACAAAAGCAAAGACGTTTTTTTGGTTAAAAAAGACAAAATCACTGCTATTACGACTGTATCTTTGTGAAATTTACAAAATTTGACAAGTCTATATTTCTTATTTGTCCATATTACCAATAGCTCAAAGTAATAAGCAATATGGAATAGTAAAAAGGTACGCGGGACAAGCTATACCGGAATTAAGTTATCGTCCGCGTGTTTTAATATGATATATTTTTCAGCTTGTCTTTATGCCGGACATTTTGAAGTAATAGGTAATATGTAATAGTGAAGAGGTATGGTCGCGGGTAAAGCAGTGGCATATTTTGATTTATATCCGCGAAATTCAGTAACTGTTAGTTTATAGATTTTTATTTTAACACTGTTTTAAATCGTTACTTTTCTACGCGGATGAAAAACTTCATATTATATCAATCTCATTCGTGACCGCACTTTTTCACTATTACCTTTTACTTATTACCTGCGCTTGCGCTGACGGGCAATTACTTTTTCTATGATTAGAAAAAGTAATCAAAAAGAAACTCTGACGTACGCAAAAAGCGACAAAAATCGTTCCGATTTTTGCCGTAATTTGCTATAGATAAGTTGGTACTAAACCCCATGTCCTTTGGACGCCGTACAATAATGACGAAATACATTTGGCTATGGTAAGTCTGTTCACCATAACCATAGAGATTCAAAACAGTTGGGGCTTTGTCGGCTGTCTTTACTTGTAGTCTTATTAGAAGATTGTTTTTATTTGCCATTTATTGAGAATAGTGCAAGCGGTAAGCTTCACAGAATTATAAATTTAAAAATCCAACCGTTGGTTATTTTTTACTACGCGGATGAGGTGTTCAGAGTAGCCGCTGATTTTATCCGCGACCTTCGTTCCTCACTCCTAACTCCTCATTCCTAATTTTTTCTTTCTCTGCGGACTATTGCTTAACGATAGGCACTATCTTCCCCGCATCATAGTCGTACGCTAGTACCGCAGTACTCACATTATCTTTCCGCCGCCGACAACAATATCACCATCATAGAGCACAACCGCCTGTCCTTTTGCAAATGCTCTTTGCGGCGAATCAAATTCAACGTGAAAATGCTCTTCATCGGTTTGTGTAACAGTTGCCCACTGCTCCGCCTGCTTATATCTGACTTTCGCTTTGACACGAAGAGGTCTTTCTATTTTATCATATGCGATGAGGTTTATATCACAGGCATCGAGCGACTTTGAGAAAAGATCTTCTTCCTTGGACAGAATAACTCTGTTGCTCACAATATCTTTTTGATACACATAAAGCGGTGCAGGCAGTGCAAGTCCAAGGCCGCGTCTTTGACCGATCGTGTAGCGAATAATACCCTTGTGAGTACCGAGAACATTTCCGTCACGGTCAACAAAATCGCCGTTCGGGAAAGTCTTTCCTAAATGATTTTCAATAAATTTAGCGTAATCGCCATCAGGCACAAAGCAGATATCCTGACTGTCATGTTTTTTTGCATTGACAAAACCAAGTTCCTGCGCCAGTTCGCGCACTTCTGTTTTTCTCATACCGCCAAGTGGGAAAAGTGTATGTTCAAGTTGCTGTTGAGTAAGGCAATAAAGCACATAGCTTTGATCCTTGGTTTCATCAACACCTTTTCTCAGCAGGTATCTTCCGCTTGCTTCGTCATATTCTCTGATTGCATAATGACCCGTAGCCACAAAATCATGCTCCATTTCAAATGCACGTCTGAGCAGCTTATCAAATTTGAGATGCTTATTGCACTCAATGCACGGGTTCGGAGTTGCACCGTTTACATAGGTTTCAACAAAATTTTCGATAACTTTTTCTCTGAAATCATCCTTAAAATTAAAAACATAAAACGGAATACCGAGTTTATATGCAACACTTCGCGCGTCCTGTGAATCTTCAAGGGAACAGCAGGTTTTTTCTTTGATGAAAGCATCATCATTATCAAAAAAGCGACAGTTGACACCTGTCGGCTCATATCCGTCTTTTAAAAGCAGATAGGCAGACATTGCGCTATCCACACCTCCGCTCATGCCAACTAAAACCTTTTTATTCATATCTGTACCCCCGAAGAAAACAATCTTTAATGATTATAGCTTTTGCAGTGGTTCATGTCAAGGATAAATGGGAACTTTAGATAATGAGGAATAATGCGGGCAAAATAATAGCTTTTATAAACTTTAGTCCGCAGAATTAAGTTGATGTAACAGGTAATAAGGAACAGTGAAGAAGTATGGTCGCGTGGAAGGCGGTGGTATATTTTAAATTATATCCGCGAAATGCTGTAACTGTTAAATTTAGATTTTTAATTTTAAATACTTCTTTAAAGCATTGCCTTTCTCCGCGGATGAAAAACTTCATATTATAACAATCTCATTCGCGACCTTCGTTCCTCACTCCTCATTATTTCTCCCTCTGCGGACTATTGCTTACAACTGGTACAACCTTACCCGCATCATAGCCATGCGCAAGCACCGCAATTACGCATTAATTAATTCTCTACATATTCCTCAAGGCACAAATTGTGCTCATACATATACTTTGCGTTTTTCTCGCCTACATATCTAAAATGCCACGGTTCATAACCTATGCCTGTGATGTCCTGCTTTTCTTCGTCATATCTGCGCACAAAACCATATTTCCATGAATTTTCATAAAACCAACTGTATTCACCCTCACCTGTAAAATCGCCGCTGCTCCCATCGTTCCGATAGTACAGTGCAAGATCTATCGCAAGTCCTGTATGATGCTCGCTGTAACCCGGAGTTTGAACAAATTTTTTCGCGTATTCCTTACCATGATTTTTCACGTTTCGCTGATATATGGCCTCCTGCGATTCAACACTTCTGTAACCGCTGATTATGTTCACCGTTTTAAGTCCTGTCGCTTTATAAAAATCGTCCATCATCTGATTAAGCGGCTGCATGACTCTCTTTTGAACGCACACATTTTTATCTTTAACGAAATATGACTGCGTTTTATTATCAAACACGCTCACTAAATCTGCCGGCACACTTTTGAAAGCGTGCTTCGAATTGACCAGCACAAGATTGTCCGTTTCAGTATCACCTTGTGGAATTTCATTCACTGTCGATTCAGACGACTTACTGACAGCCGTTGTGGCTTCGGATATAAATTCAGGCAATCTTTTTGCTGTTGTCAGCATCACAATAGCAGCAAGCGCAATCACCACAACATAAATCAAAAATTTGGACTTTCTTTTTCCTTTTTTCTTCATTTCATAGTACCTCTTTTCATCTCAACATAACAGAGTCACAATCGCGGCATTTTGCTGCAAAATACTCGTTTGTTTTATGACTAAAGTATAGCACGCTGAATTCTTAAGTTTCTTAAGATATACTTAAGGTTTTCTTACGATTTTGTCCGCACCACGTCTACGTTTGCACAATTGAATGTCAGCAATCCGTCAACAATACAAAACAATACTAAATGATACAATACCACCCCAAACCCCACTCACGTGGGGCAATTTTCTATAACCAACACTTAGACTATAACCGCCATATCAGCTTCACAACTCCAACCTAAAGTAATAAGCACTCCGCTGTCGTCCTCATACCCAACATGATAATATCGTTTTCCGTCAGTGCCGAGAGCGTAATCACCGTACACATTGATTTTCACTCCGTTGTCAAGTTCGGCAGTGTATAGGGGATTCGTTATTTTCACTTCCTTTTGCACTTTCAAAGTTGTTTCATGCAATGTTTTCATTGATATTTTCCATCCTTTCTTTTAATTCATTAATAACCCCTTGCACATCATCACAGCAATAAATCATCAACGTCACCGCACTGCAACATGATTTTCCGCTTTCGATGTCAGCATATGACCGCTCAGACATTTCAAGCAGTTCTGCCATTTTTGCTTGTGACATATTCTGTTGCATACGTTTCACGATAACATGATTTCTGAATAGTTTCTTCAAGACTTCTGTGTAAGTTGTTCTCATTGTATCTGCCAATCTTTCGTCAAATATCGACAAAATTCTAACGAAGCCGCAACTTGCAAACCATGAGGTACACCTCAGGAATTTCACATCGTTAAAATATCGTCCATATGTTTAGTCGTAGCAGAGTGATAAATCTTACAAATTTTTTTGAAAAAATATGCAAAAAACAGCCGGAGAAGCACAAAACTTCCCCGGCTGTAACCCTATATAATATTAATTTTTACACAATCGAACCAACACTCGGTTCATCGTAAGTCAGTACACGTTCACTATCCCGCACACCCATTGTTGTCAGGTCAACGAGAACTCCGAGTGCAAACGACACGATGATGATTGCCGTGACTGCGTTCATAATGGCATCTTCGGTCGCTGTCTGCACAACACCGAACAGTCCGAGAATGGTGTAAACCACTGCAACGACTGACGGAATGGTGGTCAGCAAAAACACATTTTTCAAACTTACTTTCCAATTGATTGTCATGATATGTATCTTGATTTTTTCTTTGAGTACTAATTCACATGCTTGCTTTTTGAATTCTTTGCTGTATGTTCTTTTCATTCTTGACACCGCTCTGAATGTATTTTATCATTCTTTCTTCTTTGTGTCTACTTTTACTATACAACTTTCCTTTCGCATTCGGAATTTTTTGGTGCACCCAGTACATTGAAATCCGAACCTATGTAAGCACTTTCGAGGTCGTCGAAAGTGATCGTTTCCGTGCCGTCACGGAAGTTAAAGGTAATAATTATCTTGTTGTCAAACAGAAAAATTGAATTTACAAAGTTGTCAATAAGTTTTCTTCTGTGTTCAAGTTTTTTCGGATTGAGCTTTCTGAACCGGTAGAACCAACATAAAGCTTCATCTTTTGTAAACTTGGGCCTTGACATTTCTTCTTTTATGATCTGAACTGAAAGTTCGCTTTTTTGCTGTTCAAGCTCTTCCATTCGCTGTTTTGTCGATGCCGTGATAATTCCTTGCTGCATAGCGTTGAGGAGATTATCAATACATTTTTGTGCTTCTGTATACTGTTTTTGAAGTATAGGCAGATTATCATTTCCTTTGCCTAAGAATTCCATAACTTTATCAACAAGTGCAACAATTTCGTCATCGTTAAAAATGATTTTCATGACTTTTTCGATTACAAGATTTTCGATCCAATCTTTTTTAACTGTCTTTTTATCGCAACCGTTATGACTGCGTACACCGTAGCACTTGTAATACCGATGAACTTCTTTAGTACGGCTGGTACCGCTTTCACCCGTCATCATACATTTACATTTGCCACAAAAAAGCTTTGTTTTTAGTAAGTATTCATCTTCGGCCTTGTGTCTTGCCGGCGCTTTTTTAGTCAGTCGCATTCTCTCTTGTGCTCTGTCGAAAAGCTCAGGTATAACAATTGCCGGTATGCCGTTAGGCTTTACAATATCACGGTATCTGTATTTACCGATATATTTACGGTTATGAAGCATTCTTGTTACATTATCTACAGTTAATTTTTTGTTTCTTGAAGAGCGAATACCTTTTTCATTTAACTCTTTTGCAACTTGTACCATAGAAGCACCATCGGCGTAGCTTTTAAATGCTCCAAGTACAGCCGGTGCAGTAATAGTATCAATATGATAATGACCGTCTTTATCAACAACATATCCTATTGGCAATGTACCGCCGTTGTATTTGCATTTAAGAGCATTTTCGGTCATACCCCTTGTTACTTTTTCTGCAAGCTCAGCAGAGTAGTATTCCGCCATACCTTCAAGCATACTTTCAAGCAATATGCCTTCCGCGCCTTCGGAAATTGTTTCAGTTGCAGACATAACCTTAACGCCATTTTTTCTCAGTACAGATTTGTAATGTGCAGAATCATAGCGGTTACGGACAAAGCGGTCAAGTTTCCACACGATAACAACTTCAAAAGCTCTGCCTGCACTTTCTTTTATCATTCTCTGAAAATCGGGACGATTATCCGTTTTGGCTGATAATGCCCTGTCAATATATGTGTCAACAATATTGATGCCGTTCTTTTCAGCAAAGGCTTTACACTCACGAAGCTGACCTTCGATGGATTCTTCTCTCTGGCTGTCAGATGAATACCTTGCATAAATTACACCTGTCATAAATTCTACCTCACATTTTTTACTAGTATATATCATACATTTTGATTTTTTAAATGTGCGGATACGGTACTGGACCGTACCCGCATCTTTTTACACTGTTGCTTTTAATTCAGCCTGAACTTTTTGCCATTCTTCAAATTCTTCTCTGCCTTCTTCTGTTACAAAGAAAGCGGCAATATCATCAAGCATGCATTTAGCAATAGATTCAACTGCTTCATCTGATATGCGACATTCAGCTGTAATGTCAGATAATATTTTCTTAAAAAAGTAAAGCAAACATCTCATATCATCTCACTCCTTGACTTCTTAAATGCCTTGCATAAAAATCAAGTGCTTTAAGAATTGTATCTTCAATTTTCTTTGTACTTGCATCAGCCTTAAAATATTTTCTGACTTTATCGGCAGATATTTTTATCATTTCCTTTTGATTTGCTTTCTGCTCATCCATAATTGCAAATACTGTATCTTTCGTAAGCTTACCATCAAAACTTAACTCTTTCATTCTGACTGCTTGCGAAAGGGATGGAGTACAATCCTCGCTTTCGATCGCTTCAATCAAACATTGCTGTTCCTCTTCGCTCAAAAAAAGATAAATGGTATGCAGGTGTGAGTGCTATTCTCCCTTCATCAACTAAATCAATAAGCGGCTTATTAAGCTTTGTAAGCCTGATAAATCTTTGTATTTGCATTCGTGTATCAGGTGAGTTTTCTGCAAGGATCTCATCACTGCGTGACTTCGTCACAACTTGTGACGAAGTTAAATCGGACCTAAAACCCTGTCTTTTCATTGCGTCATATTTCATTTTGTAGCCGTATGCTTTTTCGCTCGGCAGTATTTTTTCTCGGCTCAGATTGCAGTCAACAAAAGTTATTGTAGCTTCATCTTTTGAGAGCTCTTTAACATAGGCAGGTATAGTTTCAATGCCGATCATTTTTGCTGCCTCATATCTTCTGTGTCCTGAAATTATTTCATATCCGTTTTCGATTTTACGGACAATAAGAGGTGTGATTATTCCGAACTCACGCACACTTTCGGTTAGTTCTTCCTGTTCTGTTTTATTGCAGCTCTTAAACGGATTTTCTGCAAACGGGTATAAATCCGATATTTTAATTTCTTTGATTTCTGACATAACATCATCCTTTCGATTTTTCTTTTTTCTTTGAATTCAAAAATTTCTTCCACTCTTTAGGAATAAAAATATTGTGCATTTTCTTGTCTGCTTCACAAAGTTTGTACTTGTGACTATTAAGTTTTTCATATATCGGAGCCTTTTCATTTATGAGATTACAAAGCTGACTGTATACACCTAAAAGTCTTCTGAACGGAACAATAATTTTTCTCCATTGCTCCCAATTGTTTTCAACGACTAACGGCTCTTCGAGCAATGTGCGAAGTACTTTTGAACGATCAAAACCGAATTTTCTGACCAAACAATTAAGTCTATCGTATTCCTCGTCGTTCAGATAAACCGTCATTTCATAAATTTCTTTTGCTTCGATTTTAGGGGAGTTATATTTGCCCATTAATCTCCTCCTGATATGCATACCACTTATCGAAATTAAAGCTCGCATCAATATCGGTTTCAAGTTTTTCAAGTAGCGGAAACAAGGTTTGAATCTCTTTTGGGTTAATAAATTTTTGTTGATATGCTTCATGAACTATTTGATTGACCTGTTTTCCTATTTGATTTGCAAGATTTCCGATGCCTTCAAAGTCTATATGCGGCACTTCAATAAGCCGTGTATACAATATTAAAAATCTTACAATTTCAGATTTTGACAAACCTGTTTCGCTTTGAAGTTTATCCATAATTTGCTTTTCATCTTCGCCGTAGCGGAAATGAATCCTATGATTTCTTTTTCTTGAAATATGCATATCTCCTTCCTTTTGGGTATCAGGTTTTCCCTGAAAGATGAATTTGTACCCACAAATTCAATGCTTGCTAAGACTGAAGACAAGCCTAAATGCTTCTTTTTGATTTGTATTTTGGGCATTCGATAACTATAGCTCTGAAGCTTTGCTTGCAGTCATTAACACATCGTCTACAAAGCTCGTTAAAAGTTATTCTGTTTCTGCTATTCAAAAAGAATGCCCACTCCTCCTTTCGCTTTTTACTCATTTTCGGCATAGTGATTTGACCTCCTTTCCTCATTTTTCGGTATGTACTGCAGGAAAGAAATAACTGTCAGCTTTCGGGATAAATTTTTGATATTTTTAAGCCTTAAAAAGGTGTTTTCTCGTGTGCTGGTATCTTTTTACAACTAAAATAAAAAGTGGTTTTAATGATTAAAATTTTGGTAGCGGATACAGAAATGTTTTTTGCAAAACAAAAAAGCCGTTACACAGGCAAGCTCTAACAGCAGAAGACTTATTTCAGTCTTCCGGAAGTTATACAATTTTACCTATGTAACGGCTTTGTATTTCAAAACCTAGTATTCCGCGGTATTATCAGATACCGTTGTCAATATGTAATAGTTGCCATTCGTTATGTAAATGACATTCACATTATATATGCGATGCTATTTTTTGTCAATGGGGTTGTGAATGTTTTCCGAATAATCGGATATAATATTTGTTTTATATTTTTTCATAACACCACATCTTTATTCAACAAAAGCGGTGAATAGCTTAATATACACCGCTTTGAGTAAGTTTTAAATTTTATCAGTGTTTAACGCCGCATTCACAAGACTGATACTGTTTCATGTAAAATAGCTTCCAGATGAATCTCGTTGCTTTGCAGAAAAGCATTAATTAAAAATCGCATAAAACTCATCGATGGTTTCTTGAGTATAGACATTGCCCAAATAATGAATTTCAATGTTATCAATATATTCAAATCCTGTTTGAGAATGAACATCAAGATTCGAATTATCATCTGCAAGAAAGTCAACTCGTTTTAAATTGTCACAATGAAAAGACACTCTTCCTACATATTCGCAGGATGCAGGAACTGTCACAGACTCAATATTTGAATGGGCAAAAGCCAAATAACCAATGGTTTCCGTTCCATCTTTTATAACAACATTTTTATTTTTTCGGTCTAAGGCTGAACATATTACTTTTTTGTCTTGATACAATATATCATCTTCAACAAAAAATCCAGAATTATTTGTTCCGATTTTAAGTTTAGATAAACCGGAAGAATAAAATGCATCCGGTTCAATTGTCTCCAATGTTGTTGGCAAAATAACCTCTTTTAATAATATACATCCCTGAAAAACACGTTCGCCGATCTCTGTAATTTGTGTTTTTGATAAATCTACTCGTGTTAAATTTTTGCATTGATTGAATGTATAGGGGCATAGTGCATCGAGCGTTGCAGGAATTGTAACATTTTTTAATTCATAACAATTACTAAATGCACTCCAACCAAGACAAGTCAGATTTGAAGGAAGATTAATATTTACTAATTGCTCACATTGCGCAAACGCTTCATTACCTATATTGTATATATTTTCTGATAAATGCACTTCTTTAAGCGCTTTACAATAATTAAATGCGTTCGGTTCTATAAAAATCACATTATCAGGCATATACACATAATTGATAATTTGATTGTTGCGAAAAGCATCACTCGATATTACCAATACAGGAAGATTATCTATTGTTTCAGGAATTTTTACAATTTCATTGTCCCCCAAATAATCTTTTATTGATATACCATGAACTATTTTATCTTTACCCAAAAAATCTCCCTCCTCATATACAAACATATCTGCCGGTGTATCTTCAACATTGGCAAAATCATAATTCGAAATGATTTCCTCGGTAGTTTCTTCTATAATTTGTTCATTTTTATTCTGAGAAATATTTATATCATCGTTATTCACCTTATCATTGCATGCTGTAAACAAAATTGCAATTATTAATATAAGTATTGTAATTAAACTTTTTTTCATAAAACTTTGTCTCCTTAACTTTCAATGTATTCATTTCCGTAATTATCAATATATCTTCCTGAAAAATCACTAGGTTTGATAATTGCATTATCTCTTTCCGGAAGATATAAATTATCATTATTTATACTGGGTTCAACTCTAAATGATTGATTTGTTCTAACATCAACAACTGAACCCGGTATATGAGAAGATGTTTGGAACGAACTATCATTATAATTTGAATCACTTTTCCCTAGTGAACCGCCGAACAGATAGAATAATATTGCTGCAACAATCAAGCCGATTATTAAATAAACAATACCAAATGACATAACAAAGGTGTATATTCCATATGCCAATGTACAGACCAAGCCATACTTTAGCCCGTATCTCTTCAAATTCATCAAAAGTATTATAAATAAGCTAATATATGTAACTATATTTATTAGAGTATCGGACTCAAACCCACCTACTATATGTTCCATAAGACATATGATTGGTGGAAGAGAAGCGAGAATGGCTTTAAGGACAAAAACTCCGCCAATTGAAACATTAATTGTTTCTGCATAATTAACTGTTAAATATACCAAAGCAACAAAAGCAATTGACAAGGCAATTACAATAATAATATTGAGTATAGTAGGAATTCTTTCCATCAAGTCGAGAAATGTTGTCATTGATTTTTCCTCCGTTTAATTTACACTATATGATCCGTAGAAAGGAGAACCTTGAGCTATGTTCATATCCCAAATATGTTTTGTATCCAAGCAATCAGTGTAATCCTCTAAACACACTGATTTCCATTTTCCGTTTTCCTTTACAAGATAAAGATCACCGTTATATTTGGTTTCTGTTTTCGCTTCTCCTTTTACCGTTATATATAAAGAAACTTCTTTGATGCCTTTTATTGAGTCTGTATTATAACCGCCTTCAGACAATTCATCTTTTACTTTTTTTATCCTAGATTTGGACATTGATTTTATAGAGTTTACTTTATAATTAATACTTTGTACCTCACCGTATTCCATATCATAAAAGTACAGTACATAATCTATCTTATCGGTGAAAAAGACCTTTACCTCTTCTTCGTTACATCCGAAGTAGCAAATGTCGCTTGTCTCTTTCATTATGGTATCAATATCATAATTCTTAAATGCGTTCATAGTTCTGGTTACCGTTCCCATATAACCGACATGAGGTGAAATTATTTTTACTGCAAGTGTTGTTAATCCTATTAACACTGAAATAACAACAACTATCGAAATTATCCTTTTTAACATCTTCCTAGATATCTTAAGTGGAATTCTCTTTTTTGTAATAACTGTAGTATTTTCTATGTTTTCACATTTTGTTCCGCACATTCCGCAAACATTTGCATCGTTCGGTAACTGTGCACCACAGTTGCCACAAAATTTAGGCAAATTAAGTGTTTCTTTTCCTTTCGACATATTAAGCACTCCTTTTCTTTTTATATTTTACTGATTTAATTAATATATAAATTGACAATACAACAACAGACCACGCAACAGCAATATAATAAACTAAGTTATTATTATATTGCTTTGCATCTTTATCCTTTTCAACCGTATAGTTTATATCATAGATACCATTACCGTCGGTATCTGCATGAACAACAGTATTTTTTTCTTTTGCCGTAGAAGTTACAAATTCACTATTTCTTGTTACGGGAATGTTGTTTATAACTCTTGAATCACTGTATGTACCTGTCTCATCCATATATGAAACAGTAAAATTCATTTTTCCACTGTCTATACCATGAATTTTTATCTCGTAGTTATCGTCAGCTTTTAACCGTAAAACTTTTATGCGGTCATCAACGGATGTGTTAGACGACATTTGATTGTCTTCAAATGTCAATGTTCCGAACGATGTTCTTGTGCTTTCCGAATCTTTATTTGACGAAAGTGTTTCCCCGTTAAAGGTAACTTCTATATCTACAGGACAAGCTATTCTTGCATAAATATACTGCTGACCGCTTATCTGATCTGCTATATCACCAAAAAAGGGACTAAGACTGCTAATGTCATCAATTTCATAATGGTTACCGATGCTGGCAAGTGACTCCATCAATGCCTGACACTCGGTTTTATTATCTTCAAGCTTACTGAAAAAGCCTGAAGTATAAATATAAATATTATTCGCTTTGATTTCATCGGCAAAAGTAATAAGTTCATTTCCGGTTCTTCCGCAAGTAGGCTGACCATCACTCATTAGAACAATTATCTTTTCTTTAGCTTTACTCTCTTTTAAGAGCGAATATGCATTTTGTAAGCCACTGTCAATGTTTGTTTCGCCATTTGCATTTATAGAATCAACTGCATTAATAAGACTTGTTTGATTGTATGAACTGCTGCAAATAGTGCTTGCTTCGTCCGCATAAGTAACAATACTTATATATGTATTCAAATCAAGAGTAGTAGAAATGAAGTTTCTGCAAGCATTTTTCATTTCTTCTGTCGGTTCTCCATCCATACTTCCTGAAGTATCAAGCACTAAAACAATTTCTTTATCTCTTATTGTGTCACGTGTAATCTCTACAGCATCAAATGCAGCACAAATACAGTCCTTCTGTCCTTGTGTTAGTCCTTGTTTTGTGGCAACGGCTTCCATGTAGGCTCTTAGCACAACAAAAGAACAATCGGATGGCAATAAATAAAGAGTTTCATACCAGAGACTTGCAAGAGTGTTTAAATCAAGTGCTACATATTGTCCGTCCAGACCGGTGTTCATTAAATAAGCCGCATGGGATACGACAGTTGAAAATCCGTGAGAATAATCCTCTATTAATCCATCCTTTAAAGGTACATATGTTCCTTTTTGTTCATTTGAGTTTATCCAATCACCAAAATGCATTATTGGGTTATATTTGAATTCCTTATCTGATAGTTTTGCAGGGTAGCCCTCTGACATCGGATCGGCAATATTTCTGTCTGAATACGTCCAATCCGGAATCCCATTATTTCTAACAACAGCATCGGCGATTATCGCAAAAATATCTGAATATGCTTCATTTATAGCACCTGTTTCGTTTTTTTCGTTTTTTGGTTTTCCTGCCCAATTAACAATATGTTTAGTTATAAGATGCGTATACTCATGAGCTACCGTTTTAAAATCTCCACTTGTATTTGTACCAAGGAAGATGTTTCCGATATTCTCCTCATCGTCACCAGATGCTAACCCGTTATTTCCATTATCCCGACCATCATCGTAACATGCCGCAAGAAAGTCATATCCGCTATCTTCGAATGATTCGTAAAAAAAATCATAAATATCAACAACATTTTCATAAAAAATCAGACCGATATCATAGCGACTCTCATCAAATTTTCCACCTTCATTTCCAAAGTATGGATCAGAACTTTGCATATGTCTTGGTTCGCTTGTTGCTGAGTTCTTTCCATCATAAGTCCATATCCCTATATTTCTTTCGTCATCTTTCAAATAATAGGAGTTTTTAGTTTCGTCATAATATCCCATAAAGCTTTTTGTTCCGTCAGCGTTATAGCAGGTTACCGTTGATTGATCAAAATTATTCAATGTGGCTAAAACTTCACCGGTATTCGCATCAATAACAAAATTAAATTGTGAAAAGGATTCTGTTTTGTCATCTCCGTTGGATGAAACAAAATAAACCAACAATGGAATATTTTCATGAAAATAAATATAAAGATTATCGTTGTTGAGTTCGGTGAGAGTAAAATCATCAGATTTTGGATAAATAGTTATCAGTACTTGACTATTTTCATTTTCTATATATTTTTCATATTCTTCTTCATCGATAGCATTATCAGTTAGAAATTTTTTTATATTGGCATTAACATTATCAATTGAAACGCTTGGTATCACATCAAAATTGCTCTCAATATCAACCGCTTCAATGCTTTGAAATAAAACTTTTCCATCATTGT
This sequence comes from Ruminococcus sp., assembly GCA_023665555.1. GTDB lineage: Bacteria > Bacillota > Clostridia > Oscillospirales > Acutalibacteraceae > UBA6857. Next base: position 14,952 of record JAMPDR010000014.1, on the reverse strand, counting down.
CAGTTGCAACTGTGAATTGCTGCCCATATACAGGCACACCTTTAAACCTTTGCTGAAGCCTGTAATACCTTGCATTATCAATTGTTCTTTCACTAACAACCTCTAAATCACTAAGCGCATTTTCAAATTGCAATTCTTTCGAATATGTATTTAGGGTGTCAATAAGTTCTGTACTATTTTGTATAATTTCATCTTTTAATACATTATTCTCATCACATTCAATTTCCGTTTTAATAGAATCGTCGTCTGATTCTATTTCTCTATCTTTTGAATATCCAAATTTTTCCATATCCTGTGCAATTACCGGTATATTTGCAATCTCAAAATGAACAAATGAAATACAGGTTGAACTTGTTAGAATTGTTAATACGAGTAAAAAAAGGCTTGTTTTTAATAATAAACGTTTAAAAAATCTTTTTAAATCAAAGTATTTTTTATTTGCACCTTTATTGCAGACCGGACATTCAGAGTTTTTGGGGGTTAAGGGAGAACCGCACTGATTGCAAAACCTTGCCATAATTTAAGCCTTTCTCTGTTTTCAGCATAAAATGATTACCTTTTTATATCAGATATAGATTGTCCGCAATTAGAGCAGAAATCTTTATTTAAATTGTTTTGTTGGCCACAGTTAGGACAATATTCAACTTTTTCAGTAATACTTTTATGAATATCAGTTGTTTTGGCTTTGCTTATTTTTAAAGTAAAAATAAATCCTATTATATCTAAAATAATAAATGCTGTTGTACCGATATATATAGGTAATCCTCTTATGTCAAGTCCATCAAAAACCATTGTATTAAAAACAAAAATCAGCCATGTTGCCAATGCTGGAATTTTCACAACTAATCCGATAATATTGAGAACCTTTTTATAAAATAGAGATAAAAATAATGCTATTATCTCCGGTATTAATAAAAGATAAAAATTTATTCCTTTAAATATAAAAGATAAAATAAGCATGATGACAATAGCAATAGCACAAAATATTGTATTAATCCATCTTTTCATAATTGTTTTGCTCCTTTTCACTATTTTCAATTTGGTTGCCACAATAGATACAGAATTTTAAATTTTTTGGAAGTTTTCGAGAACATTTTGGGCAAACTAAAACATCTTCATTTGATGCCTCCTCCATCGGCATTTTGTTTCCACAACTGTCACAAAAGGCTGCTGAAAGCGGAACTGTAGTACCACATTTTTCACATTTCCGCACTCCTTTTATTTTCTTAATTTGATCTTGATAACCAGTAATTTTTTCTTGCAAACTTTTTATTTCATTTACAAAATCAATAAATTCTTTGCTATAGTTATCACAAAATACCTCCAGATATTGTTTGCCGATTTGAAGATATATTCCTTCAATCTTCTTTTCCTCTTCATTTATCAAATAATTGAGTTTTGCAATATCTGCAATGCCTTTGGTTTTTTGTTGCACATCTTGCCCGGTTTGCATTAATCTTTTTCCTAAATCGTCTAAAAACATTTTATACCTCTCTTTTTTTGCATTATTTTTGATGAATAAATAAATTACCTTAAGCCTCCTTTTCTCAGTTCTGATTCTGTTCGTCTTAATTGATTAAATGAGTTAAAAATATTCTATAATTAAAACAATCCGCTTTATTCTTAGAATATCATTTTTTATTGAACAACCTTTTAATTTAAGATTTATCAATTCATTTTAAATATAAAATCAAAAGGGGATTCGCAACATAATCCGTATTATGTTGCTTATGAGGATTGAAAAAAATATTTTATACCATATTTACGAACACGAGAAATACACCTTTTTCAAAAAAAGTCGAAAAAGGTGTATTAGTGTTGCCTGTTTTTTAGCAATAAATAAAAAGTTAGCAAAAAATAGAAAATCAGAGCATAAAAGTGTTGCAATTATTGTTGTTTTGCATTATAATGCAAGTATATAATTTATATGTAGTCTCTGTTTCTTACTATCTTGATTACATAATACGGATTATGTTGTAACCGCTGTTCAAACAGCGGTTTTTAAATTACAAGCCGCATGTTTTCCATTCTTCTGCGGTGTTCATTACCGGTTGTTATGATATAAATTCTTGTTGTGTCTATGCTGCTGTGACCGAGAATATCGGCAAGTTTGGCAATGTCTCTTTCCAAAGCATAAAATGTCCTTGCAAAAAGATGTCTTAGATTATGCGGAAAGACCTTAGATGGATTCACATTTGCTTCTTTACAAAGTGCTTTCATTTCTCGCCAAATGTTAGTTCTGCTCATTGGCTTCCCTGTGCGTGTTATAAAAATACAACCTGTCTTTATTCCTTGCTCTGCTGCATAGCGGAGCAATTTCTTTTTTAGCTCCTTAACAATAAAAACAGTTCGTATTTTACCTTTTAGAGATACTGCCGCCATACCTGCTTTTACTGCTTCAACAGTGATAAACTGTAGCTCACTTACACGCATACCTGTTCCGCAAATCGTTTGCAAAAGCAAACAAAGTCGTTCATTACCTTTTTGTTTGGCGGTGTTTACAAGGCGGGTATACTCTGCCTTTGTCAGTTCTTTATCTTCAGAACAATAAATCTGTCTTTGAAGTTTAATTGCTTTCACTTTCAGATCTAACCAACCGAGAAAAGAAAACAAACTATTCAAAGAAGCTAGCATTGAGTTGATACTCTTCGGAGCATAACCATTTTCTATAAGCATATTTTTGTAGGCAATAACTCTGTCCTTGGTTATTTCTTCGTCGGATATAAACAAAGTAAACGCACGTATGTCACGCATATATTTCTCTATTGTGGCAGAGCTTTTTTCTTCTTCGATGAGAAAACGGTGAAAGGCTTTGATGTTTTCGACAGTTATATTTCTCCTTTTCATTCACAATGCACCTCCGCAAAATTCAAGCTTAGTAATAGTTTGCCCTAAAATATAACACCATTTAGTACTTCATCAAGAAAAAATCAATTCTGCATTTACAATTTCAGTTGCTCTGCTCCGAATATTATTCATTTGTTGTACCCATTCAAGCTGGTTTTCTTCTTTTATCTGTTCGGTCACCCCTTCATTTTCTGCCATTTGCCCAACTAACATGGTAAACATCTCTTCAGCCTGTTTATCAATGTCAGAAAGGTAACTGTTTAATTTTCCGCTTGTCAGCAAAATCGTATAATAAGCCTTTTTATGCTCTTTGATATACTGCAAATGCCTTTGTGCCCATATACCGATTAGCCGTCTTTCTTCTTCCGGTAATGTCAAATCGGGGAGATAATAATCTCCATGAAGTGTATAACTGATACCTGTTTTTTCGTTTGTGATGTGTTTTTGTAATAGCATAAAAATAACCTCCATAAATTTTGTAGCTTTAGTCTACTCAATTTATGGAGGTTTGTCGAATGTGTGAGATATTGTTATTCTATATATAACACAACACTCTATTTAGATTATTTGTGTTTAGTATGTAAGAATAACCGTTGGAGTCCTCATGAACTTTCATTCACTGGAATCTGATAGCAGCGATGCCTTGGTGTAAAATAATGCGTTTTGCTTTTCGTTTGCAAAATACCAAATAGGATAAGTTTTAAATGCTTTTTGCTCATCTTCAGGAAAAGAATTCAATAATTCCTCTGCCTCATCAATTTCTTTAATTAAAAGTAAGCAACCAACTTTCAACTCATCAGATTCTGTAGTTTTATGAATATTTATCAATTCTTCCTTTTCTTCAAGTGTTAAACGCCTTGTTCTAGCAAATATTTGCAGTTGATTAACTGCAGAAACTTCTTTAGTAAAATACTTTGGATTCTCGCAAATCCAGTTTGACATTTCAATTATTGCATCTAAGAGTTCTTTCTCTTTACATTCATCGTAAGCGAGTAACATTTGTATCATAACATTATTAGCAAATTCTAAAAGAACTTCACTTGGTAGTTTACTTTTAAAATCATTGACAATGCTAAAATAATCAATGTTATCACTTTCTAAAATTAATTTTTTATTTAATGTATCGAATTGTGACACCTCATATTCGTTTCCAGTCTTATCCTTAGCTATAACATTACAGTGTTTTTGAAAAAAATCATAAAGTCTTATTCCGTTTTCTTCTTGAATAAAAAACAGCAATAATACAATATTTGAAATTCTATATATTGCAACTATTGGTGGTTCATCTTTAAAATCTGTTATCGGTTCATTGTGCAAAAAAGACTTAACTAAGATATCTAATTTTCTAAAATCTTCATCTGAACATTTATCTATATCTAAATCTTTTTTAACATTTAGTAATTCTAAAAGTCGCAGTACTTCATTACTTGACTCAAGTTGTTCTTCTAAGAAACCTAAATGCTTTTCTTTATTTTTTATATCATTGGCATTAATAGGAAAATCATCTTTTCCAAATTTAAATCCATCGTTTTTTAAAACGGCTATTACAAACTTTAAATCGTTAATTCGGTTGCTTAGTGTTCCTTTAATTCTGATCTTATAGTTTAATTTCTTTTTTTGATTATCAAAAGTTAAGGTAAAACTGTTACCAATAACAATAATAGTTTTATCTTTCAAGAATGTTATTTTATATGAATCATAATATTTTTTATTTTTAACAAATATTGGTTCATTAATAGTATCGTTTCCTTCTATATGGTCGACTTCGTAAATATGTTGAATTGGAATTGGTAAAGGATTACCTTTAGTTTTAGCGTAAATGTATAACTCTTTGCCTTCAATAAAAAAGGGAACTATCTTATCTTCTTTATTTGTATTTAATGATGTGTATGAAATTGATAGCGATTCAAGATTTCCACTCTTCTGTAAAGATTCTAAGTCTATTGGTTCTAAGTTAGCAAAACTCGATTGTTTTTGACTATCTGCATAAAAATTCAAAAGCAGTTCAAATTTTGCGTTATTATTTAATGGAAATGCTTTTAACGAAACGCTAATTGTTTTTCTATTTTCTTTACAAATTAAATACTTGTTAATATTAAAAGGTAATAATGAAGCATAATAAATTCCTAAAGTTTCACCATTTTCATCCAAATACACCACAAAAAATATAACTCCGTTATGATTTCTATAATTATTTAGATCTGCAATAGAAATCGGAAATTTTGCTTTTTCAGGTATCTTTTTAACCAATTTTCCTTTTACTTGAATATTAATTCTTTTAAAATTTGTCTTCGAAAAATTATTACTCGAAAACATTCCTATATATCCATCAAAGCTTGGACCTTTTTCATTAGAACCAACAAATGCTTTTAATTTATCTACTTTTGAAATACACGATTCAATTGCTGATGTTGCAAGTTGCTCAATATCCATATTCTCACCTCACTTATACATTATATAGCCGATTTAAAGATATTGCAAGAACATCAAAGCAAATCATATATAGCATTATACAAATCAAAAGATCAATACAAACACGAAGCTTTCTCTATGTAACAGTCAAAAATAAATAAATTACTGCTTCAGAAAAAATCATATATAACACAAAATCCGAACCCGTTTCCTATTTGGAAAACATGGTTCGGATTATTTGTGTTTGGTGCCGGTGACCGGACTTGAACCGGTACGGGATTGCTCCCGAGGGATTTTAAGTCCCTTGCGTCTGCCTATTCCGCCACACCGGCATCGGTTTTTTTATTATACAATTGAACAATCAAGTTGTCAAGTATTTTAGAGAAAGTTTTAATTTAAAAGCATCATAGTTGATGCTTTTAAATCTCGTCAAAGATTATTTTCTAATAAAACCACAACTGCTGCATCCAGCCATAACGCTGAATACAGCAGTGTATCTTTTACGATGCCTTCATACTAAGCCTCAATTTATCACTAATCATTGCAATAAATTCGCTGTTTGTCGGCTTACCTCTGGTGTTCTGAATAGTATAGCCGAAATATGAACTGAGCACATCAACATCACCTCTGTCCCACGCAACCTCAATTGCATGTCTTATGGCTCTTTCGACTCTCGATGATGTCGTTTTGTTCTGTTTTGCAACCGTTGGATATAAAATCTTAGTTACCGCATGCATCAGTTCGGGGTCTTTGACTGTTAAGATGATCGACTGTCTGAGATATTGATATCCCTTAATGTGCGCAGGTACACCGATCTGCCTCATAATGTCTGATATAACAATTTCAAGATCCTGCTCATCTGCAGGTGATTTGCTTCTGACATCGCTTTCCTCATCTTCATTCCAGCCTATAAGCTGTTCAATTCTCATGGCAAGTGTGCTCATGTCAAAAGGCTTGAGGAAATAATAGCTTGCCCCTGCTTTTAAGATTTCATGCTCAAAACGTGAATTGTCAACCGCTGACATAACTAATACTATCGGACTTTTTGTCAGACCGCTTTGCCGCAGTTTTGAAAGAACTCCGAGTGCATCAAGTTTCGGCATAAAAGCATCCATCACAAGCACGTCGGGCATATCATTAATCACGCGTTGCACCACTTGCAAACCGTCTTTTACTACAGTTTGCACTTCAAAACCTGTGTCGGACAGGAAATCTGCCAAACTCATTGCATATTCATTTCCCTCACCGGCTACCATGACTTTTGTTTGTTTTCTCATAATGTCCTCCTGTTAATTTTTGATGTGAATGTTAAACTCATATCATATGTGAGTTTTTTTAACATCTGAATATTAACATAAAGACAGAACAAATTCAAGCAAAATTTTGTCACAATTTGGAAAAAGCCAAAAAAATTTTTTTATAATAGTTGTTTTATCAGCTAAAAGCCCTATATTTTGGGTTATGAAGCGATATTCATAGAAGAACGTGAAACGGTTTTGGAAGTTTCAAGCATATATTCGGCGAAAATTGCATAACCGGAAAGAGGGTCATTAATGAAAACGTGTGTCACTGCACCGACAAGCATCCCGTTCTGGATGATTGGACTTCCGCTCATTCCCTGAACAATACCGCCTGTCTGTTCAATCAGCGCCTGATCTGTCACCTTAATCACCATGTTGCGATAAGAACTATCATTTTTGTTTACCTTTTCAATTTCAATTGTGTAATATTTAGGCCCATCACCGTTTACTGTTGAAACAATTTGCGCCTCTCCCTCATGAACCTCACTTTTAAGCGCAACGGGCATCTCTTTTGCACTAATATCCACATTATTCAGAACTCCGTAAACACCGCACTCATTATTTATACACATACTTCCTGTTGTACCACCTGTAAAAGTACCGCAAAGTTCACCTGCATCACCGCTTTTACCTTTATAACAGCCACAGATTTCGACCGATACAATATCACCGTCATAAAGCGGCAAAATACTTCCTGTATCAGCGTCACACACACCATGCCCAAGACCGGCATACACACCGCTTGATTTATCATAAAAGGTCATTGTGCCTATTCCTGCAGCACTGTCACGTATCCACAGACCTGCCAAATATTTCTGCTCAGCAGTGGAATAATACAGGGGGAATACTGTGGAATATTCATTGCCGTTTCTCCTGTATACGAGCGTCACAGGTGTACCGCCGCATGAAGAAAAAAGTTCTGATACCTTTGCACAGCTTTCAACAGCAACACCGTTAATAGATACAATAACATCACCTGCCGCAATTCCTGCCTCCTGCGCCGGATTTTTGACGCCTTCAGCCGTTTCAACGGTACTTGTGCCAACTATTACAACACCTTTTGTATAAAGCCTCAATCCGAATATATCGCCGGAAATTACAACATAATTGCGCTTACTTATTCGCATTGTTGCGGTTTTAACAGGAATTGCATTAAGCAGAGTGACCTCAACTTTATAGTTTTCATCAGTATCCACAGTTTCAGTTTGAGCACTTTTTACGTCTGCCTGCGCACTGATATTCAGCGAATAAAGATTATTGACCTTTATTTCATCAACAGAAATCGCGTAAAATTCATCAGGAACGCTGAAAAATCCATATACCAAAAGACAAAGAGATGTAAGCACTGCACCAAACAGAACATATTTAAAGAAATTAACCGCCTTCGCCATTTTTTCACCTCCGTTACAGCCGGCTTTAAAAAGGATCGATTAAGCCGTAACATACAAACCTTAGATTTCGTATCATCGCTTTAATCAAAATCACCTTAAGTCGGCGCTATATTAATTTAGGCAAAAACAAGTCTGATTATAATCGGAAAAATGCGGTGCATATAAAAAATTGCAGTATTTCTGTTATGAGAAATTTTGTCAGTTAAAAATCAAAAATGCGAAACACACCGTACATTTATTTTGTTTGTCGCGGAAATAATAAAATCATGCTATGTAAAACATAGGTAAACGATGATTATATCCGATGTCTGCAATTCATTCAGCGTTTGCACAGTGTTAATGTTTGCAAATGTTATAAAAATATCCGATATTTATCGCTAAAAAAATGCCGCCTGCGACTTTGAATCGTAAGCAGCAATATATTAAATATTCAAAAAAATCTTAAATCAATCTTTTAATGCTCTGATTGCATTAAGAATTGCTATAAATGCAACACCGACATCTGCAAATACTGCCGCCCACATCGGTGCAAAACCAAGTGCACCGAGCAACAATACCAAAAATTTGATACCGAGAGCAAGAATGATATTCTCTTTAACTATGCGAAGCGTCTTACGCGAAATTCTGATAGCTGTTGCTATTTTTGACGGCTCATCAGTCATGATTACAACATCTGCCGCCTCAATTGCGGCATCAGAACCAAGACCACCCATTGCAATACCGATATCAGAAAGCGCAAGTACCGGAGCATCGTTGATTCCGTCACCGACAAAAATCAGCTTGCCTTTTTCGCTTTTTTCTTTAATAAGGCGCTCAACCTGACTGACCTTATCAGCCGGGAGAAGTTCAGTATATATCTCATCAAGTCCAAGCTTTTTGCCAACACTTTTGCCGATTTTCTTTGAATCACCTGTCAGCATAACAGTTTTTCCGATTCCCATTTTTTTAAGAAGTGAAATTGCCTGCTCACTGTCGGACTTTATTTCATCGGCAATAACTATATACCCACAATAAGCATTATCTGTTGCAACATGAACGATCGTTCCGATCTCATCCTGCGTATGCTCATATTCAACACCGAATTCTTCCATCAGTTTATTATTACCAACAGCATACGATACACCGTCAACTTTTGCTGTAATACCATGTCCTGCAACTTCTGTGACATCGCTGATAAGGCTAGTGTCAATCTCTTTGCCGTAATATTCCAGCAATGATTTTGAAATCGGGTGATTCGAACCGCTTTCAACATGGGCGGCGATTTTTATTAATTCATTTGGTGTAACCGACTTTGAATGAACCGACTGAACGCGGAACACACCTTTTGTGAGTGTACCTGTCTTGTCAAAGACTGCAATCTCTGTTTTGGAAAGATCCTCAAGATAGTTACTTCCCTTAACAAGAACACCTTTTTTCGATGCCGCACCGATACCGCCGAAAAAGCTGAGCGGTATTGAAATAACAAGTGCACATGGACATGAGATAACAAGGAAAGTCAATGCACGATAAATCCAGTCCTTAAACAATGCGTTAGGAATAACAATCGGCGGAATTATAGCAAGAAGCAACGCGGCAATAACAACCGCAGGAGTATAATACCTTGCAAACTTAGTGATAAAATCTTCGGACTTCGATTTGTTATCAGCCGCATTTTCAACGAGATCAAGAATCTTTGATGCTGTTGACTCGCCGAATTCCTTTGTAACTCTTGCCGCAAGAAGTCCTGTCTGATTAATGCAACCACTGAGAAGCGCATCGCCTACAGATACACTGCGCGGAACAGATTCGCCTGTCAATGCAACAGTATCAAGCAATGAGTTTCCCTCAATAACAATGGCGTCAAGCGGTACTCTCTCGCCCGGCTTTATCACGATTATATCTCCGATTTCAACGTCATATGGGTCAACAGTTTCAACCGTATCGCCTTTTTTTACGTTAGCATAGTCGGGACGGATATCCATCAGCGAGGAGATGGATTTTCTGGATTTGTTGACAGCATAACTCTGGAATAACTCACCCACCTGATAGAACAGCATAACAGCAACACCTTCGGGGTATTCGCCGATTGCAAAAGCACCGATTGTTGCAACAGCCATGAGAAAACTCTCATCAAACACCTGGCCATGAATTATACCTCTGACAGCATTGATGATGACATCGACACCGGCAATAAGCAAAGCGGCGGCAAATACTATAGGAAGAACATACTTTCCGATATCATCTGGAATGAAATGTTCAGCAATAAATCCACCCACATAAACAACCGCACCTGCAATAATTCTGATAAGCTGCTTTTTATTAGAACTCATAGAATGATCTCAGCCTCTTTTCACAACAACATCGGGTTCATATTTATTAACAATGGCCGTAGCTTTCTGTATAATTTCTTCCATTTTATCATCGTCGGCTTCAATTGTCATTCTGGTTGTCATAAGACTTACAGTAGCTTTTTGAACTCCGGGGAGTTTCTGAACATCTCTTTCAATTTTTGCAGCGCAGTTTGCGCAATCAAGACCCACAAGGCGAAATGACTTTTTCATAATTAAATCCTCCAATAAAATATAAATGTTCAAATTGGACGGTTGAACAATTGAGCAATCGTTCAACCGTTTACTGTATTATAGTTGAACAACTGTTCAATTGTCAATAGATATCTATGAATTAATTAAAATATAGCAACATGCACAAAAACCGTGCTGTTATTTAGTTAAATACTGATGATTAATTATGAAATGATGCGCCTTGAGTTTGTTTGCTGACTATTAAGATTTAGTCCGCAGAATTAAATTGAAGTAATAGTTAATAAGGCATAGTGAAGAGGTATGGTCGCGGGGAAAACAGTGATATATAATAGGCAAGGTTTTACGGACGCAGCAAGCGGCGTCCCTACGAAATCGTAACAATCTTATTCTGCGGACTGTATCTTTCAACAAGCACAATCTCCCCCACAATTACGCATTAAATTCACTCCTCATTCCTCATTATTTCTATCTCTGCGGACTGCACCTTATCGACAGGCACAATCTTCCCCGCAATATTAGCCGTACGCAGTACCCGTACACAAGTACCGCATTGAAAAAAGCGGCGCAGTCGTAAACTGCGTCGCCTTCATTTCACTATAGCTTTTTTCTTATACGTGTTCCGGTGCTTTTTCAGCGTTTTCCTGTTTCTTTACTCTGAACAAAACTTTGAATGCTTTTCTGACGAACGGCTGAATGAAGAACAGCTGTGTAAAGAATGCGAACGGGAAATTGAAGCATACAAGCTTGAGCCAATTAGCAAGCAAGGTTACAATACTGAAACCTGCATAATAAGGATAATACATAAATGCTGCAAGGAAGCTCATTGTGGGGCACATAAGTCCTACTGTTGCACAGATAATTGCTGACTCAAAAATTACGGGATGAGTTGTTCTTGGGTCAAAGCACTTACATGCAAGCTTGAACGATGCAGGACTTCCCATAACAACCTCAAGCAGATATGCACAACAAAATTCGATAAGTATAATTGCCCATATCGGCATATATCTTCCGAACATGTAGACACCGCCCTGGTTGTTGATAGCAGCGATAACTGAACTTGCGTTGTTGATTTCCATAAGCACGCTGCCGTTGACAACATACAAGCTATAGAAAACATAAGCATGTACAGTTATCACAACGGTGATAAGTGCGAAAATCATTCTTTGAAATTGGTTTTTCGGCATAAAAATTCCTCTCTTTCTTTAATTTTGCACACAAAAAAACACACGTCTATGCAAATCCGAAGCCGATAGCTACATAGGTACCGTAATCAGATTTACACGTCCCTAATCGGACGCAACGTGTGTCGTTAATGTGCTTATTTAATTTTAATGCTTTGCAATATTATCACAAAAATGGTCAAAAGTCAAGTCAGCATTGCTCAATTGTTTTCAGTGTAATTTCAGCAACACCCTGCGGATTATATTCCATAAACATGTGACCGCCCTGCTCAAATTCATAAGTTGTGAGATTTGCCGGTTCAGCATTGATGAGTGCGTCAATGCTGCTCTGCATGGCAATCTTATCATTTGCACATGTTGCAATAATGATGGGGATTGTTAACTCACCGAATTTTGCGGCATCGGTTGAAGTTGCATGAGTAGTCATAATTGCAATACCTGCACCTGTTCCGCTGATTTTGAGCGGATCAGAAATTCTCTTTGTATCATATGACTTGCCATATGTATTATCGCTGAAACTCATGTTGATCATCATTCTGATAATCGGAGGGAAGTTTGCCGCAAAAGAGATGATTGTGTTAAACATTCCGCCGACCAGGCAAGAACGCATAAGTAAATTCATAGACTTCGGAAGGTCTGAAGTTGTTTGAGGTGCAAGAAGAACAAGTCCTGAAACAGAATCAGGATATGCTATAGCAATGTTAGCAGCCACACCGCCGCCCATTGAATGGCCGCCAAGAATCCACTTGCCGCCGAGCGACTTCATCAAGTCATAAACAAGTTCTTCTCTTGCAACAAGATTCATGGATGTTGTTTCTCTTGTTGAATAACCAAAGTTCGGCAAGTCAACCAAAACAACTTTATATCCTGCTGAAACATATTCAGCAGCAAGGCCCTCGAAAGATACGGTTGAAAGTCCGAAACCGTGCAAAAGCAAAATCTGATTTTTAACTTCGCTGTTCGGAAGATATGTTCTGTAGTGAAGTGTATATTCACCGTCGGTGAAAAATTCACTGTTTTCAAATGGCTTGTCCGCTGTTGTGTCAGCTGCAAATGCAAGAGTTGCACAGCTGAAAATCATAACAACAGCAAGCAGTACGGATAAAACTTTTTTCATGGTAATCGTCCTTTCTTGTTAATAAAATCATGCGGACAGTATCTCATGATACAGAAACTCTTGCCCGCATGTAAAATCAATGGTTGTTCTTGTTGCCGCGTCTTGAATATCCGCCGCCGTGTTTGGATTCTCCTGAGCGCTTTAAGTCAGTCATTTTTTCATCACTGACCTGCTTGAAACGTGCCATCATATCCTCAAAAGACATTCCCTCTGTGCTGGGTTTAGATGGCTGTCCCTGCCATGCATTCGGCTGTCTTGACCTGCGCTGACCGCCGCGATTGTTTCTCTGACGCGGAGCATCATGCTGTTCAGTGGCCTTTTTGATGGAAAGGCTGATTTTACCCTCATCGTTTATACCGATGACCTTAACCTTAACCTCTTGTCCCTCTGAAAGAAAATCCTTGATTTCATTGACATAAGCGTTTGACACTTCTGAAATATGCACCATTCCGCTACTGCCGTCGGGAAGCGCAACAAATGCGCCGAATCCTGTAAGTCCTGTTACTTTGCCCTCAACAATTGCACCTATTTCAAGCATATAAAGCTAAATCCTCCGTTAATTAATTTCCAAATGACGAGTCATAAATCACATATTCGCCCGGCTTTGCATAGTCATATTTTTCTCTCGCGATTTTTTCGCAATATTCATCAAAGCCTTTGCCATTTATGAGATCGATATCTTTTTGAATTTCCTTTTTGACCTCTTCGCACTCAGCCTTTGCCGCAGCCGTTTGTGACTTATAATCATATGCCTTGGAATAGTTAACTGCACTTACACTGATTGTAAATGTCAGGGCAATGACAACTGCCAATGCGATGAGTAACTTTTTCAAAGTGAATTTGCCGAATTGCCTCTTCTTTTTGAAAGTTTCAACAGCCAGTTATACCACCCCAATGCAAAAATAGTTATATATGAATTAATTATACAGATTCACAGAAAAATTTCAAGTATATATAATAAATTTATTCAATTATTTTGAATTTTTCTTTATATGATATCTGAACACAGCAGATTTTTTCTTATTTGTTATTTTATTGTTTTTAGTTTCAAACTCATCCTCAACAGTTTTTTCTTTCTTTTTATGCTTCGATTTTGCCTTTTCTTTTATCAGTTCCGCCTTACTCTTTACTCGGCTTTTTGTTTTCACAAAAATTGACATCAGCATTTTGAAAGGCTTACAAATTAAAAGCACAAGTTTTTTTAACACACGAATCAACGGTTCAATCATACTTCTGACAAATTTATCAGAAGTCATAAAATAAATTGCTGCACCGATTGCAATCGCCGCAATCAGTTCTATTCTGACTTCGCCGTTACTGTATACGAGCATAAACGTGAAACACAGAATTGTTGAAACAACACAAAAGAAAATATCGCATGCAACATATGCCGCTTTTTTTCCGCTTACAGCTTTTCTTACGGATGCTGTAAGACGATAAAATATTCCGAGAATGAAACCGAAGCCAACTGCAAAAAGGAAGTGGCTTAACTGGTCAGAAATTGTAAGTCCGTATTTCATCTGAACATCTTCCCGAAAAAGCCTGTGCTTTTTGGCTCTTGGTCAATATATGTAAGCGAAACTATATTGCCGTCAACCGTCATTTCCCCTGCCTCAATATTTAGTTTGCCGATGTGCAGATTCGTTCCTCTGATTGTCAGTTCACCATAGTCGGTATATGCAATGATTGCAGTTTCATCAAAGCTGTCAACATCGGTCACCCCTGTCAGACTCAACTTTTTTCTGTCCTCAAGGAAGATATTGTGCGGCGCAATAATTTTTTTGGTATCATCCATAAAACTACCCATCCTTTCGTAATACTTTTACGTTAAAGGATATGTAATTTTTTCTTGCATTAGAACAAACAAAAATGAAGCAATAGGTAATATGGAATGGTGAAGAGGTATGCGGATCAGGTTGTGCTGATTTTAAGATATAGTCCGCAAATTTTTGTCATAACTTTTCAGCGGACAAAGAAGTAAAAGCATTAATAATCTTATACGCGAATGAAAACTTCTTCACTATTACCTCTTACTATTACCTGCACATAGTGCTTGTCCTTATGCCGGACGGGCAATTACTTTTTGTGAAATTACAAAAAGTAAGCAAAAAAATTTCTGACGTACACAAAAAACGGCGAAAAATCGTTCCGATTTTTGCCGTAATTTGCTATAGGTAAGTT
>JAMPDR010000013.1:12776-38851 GCA_023665555.1 Ruminococcus sp. | reverse complement strand
TTAAAATATGCCTCTGATTTTCCCGCGACCATACCTCTTCACTATTCCATATTACCTATTACTTTCTATTGTGCTTTCATATTTATAAGTTGAATTTTATAGATGAAAAATGTATAATAGACCTAATTACATTCCCCTGCTGACACGAAAAAGTAAGCGATACATTTTACTGTGCAGTTACGGAAAGGTTGAATAATTATGCTGCAATTTATTATAGGCTCTAAAGGGTCAGGAAAAACAACATATTTGCATAAACTGATCGGCTCGCTTGTCAGAAACGAAAAATCAAGCGTTATGCTTTTTGTGCCTAAACAGTTTACGTTTGAAACTGACAGCGGAATTCTTAGCGAACTTGGTCCGAAAGACGGCTGTGAGGTTGATGTGCTCAGCTTTTCACGTCTTGCCGAAAATGTCATCAAACACTACGGCGGAATAACTAATCCGATTTTGCAAGAGGGTGCGGATGCCGTTATCATGGGTCTTGCACTGGAAAATGTAAAGGATAAACTGAAATTCTTTTCGCGTCATTTCGGCAATATTGCTTTTATCAGAAAAATGCTTGATGAAATTAAGTCGCTTAAAAAAAGTGCAGTTACTGCTCAGGAACTTGACCTTGCGGCCAAGCGTCTGCCGGAAAGCGTACTGAGAGAAAAAATGCTTGAAACTGCTCTTATTTATGATGCATATGATTCTTTGGTTCAACAAAGCTTTTTTGATGACAGCGATATGCTGACCGTGGTTACTGATATATTGCAAAAAAATAATGTTTTTGATGGCAAGGTCGTTGCAATTGATGCTTTCAGCAGATTCTCAGGGCAGGAGTTGAATCTTATTGAGCGTATGCTCGTTTCTGCAAAGGATGTTTATATCACGGCATGCACTGATGATATTGATAATTGTGACGAATCAAGCGTTTATGCTGCTGTTAACCGCACCGTAAGGCAGATTACGGCAATTGCGAAGAAGAACGGTGTGGGAATAAGAAGAGCCGTCAAGCTTACAGATGAGGAGGCAGGCTTTGAAACATATTCTGCCCCCGAACTTAGGCATCTTGCAAAAAATTTGTATACTGCCGATTTCAAGCCGTTTGAAACTGACGCATCAGCGGTTACTGTTTGCTGTGCGCCGACGATTCGTGATGAGTGTGACTTTGCAGCAAGACAGATTAAACAGCTTATGCGAACAGGAGAGTATCGCTGCCGTGATATAACCGTAGTTTATCGCAGTGCGGATCCTTATGAAACGCAGATTCGGCAGAGTCTGAAAAAATATGATGTTCCGATTTTTGAGGACAAGCGTCAGCCTATTGAAAATGAACCGCTAATTATAGCCGTCAAGGCAGTGCTTGCCGTTTGCTTCTCAGGCCTTACAACTGATAATCTTATGAGATACGCAAAAACAGGGCTTGCAGGAGTGGACAGAGATTCGATTGCGCAGGCAGAAAACTATGCTTTGATGTGGGATATTTCGCCGCGAGATTGGAAACGCGAATGGAAAGATAACCCCGATGGATTTGGCAGTGAGATTAACGAAAGCAGATTGGCGCGTCTTGACAATTTGAATGAAACACGAAAAAAACTTGTTGATCCGTTAATTAAACTCAGCGAAGAATTGAAATCCGCAGGCGGAAAAGAAAGCATAAAACTACTTTATGAATTTCTTATTGACAACGGCATAAATGAAAATCTTAAAGAATATGCAATTGAACTTGAAACCGAGGGCAATATTGAACTTGCAATTGAGCAGGAACAGGTATGGGATATATTGATGCAGGTTTTCAATCAGATTGCGATGGTGCTTGGTGATATGCGTGTTTCACCTAAACGGCTTGCGGAAATATTCGATTTGATTGTTTCAACCCAAAGCCTCGGAAAACTGCCTGACGGCTTTGACGAGGTGTATATCTGTGATTCTGACAGAGTGCAGACAAAAACATCCAAAGTTGTTTTTGTGCTCGGAGCAAATGACGGTGTTTTTCCGCTGACTTACAGTGAAAGCGGTCTTTTCGGAGATTTTGAAAAGGAAAGAATCAGAGCGGTTATGCCTGATATGAAAGATGATGCGAAACAGGCGGCAATTTATGAGCGCTTCATGGTATATAATTCGCTTTGCGGTGCGCGTGAAAAACTTTTTGTGTCATATTCACTCGCCGATACAAAGGATAAGAAACTTGCTGAATCGGAAATCATTGCGGCAATCAGAAGTATTCTTCCTGAATCTGCATTTATCAATACTGCCGAGCAGCCAATCGAACAGCTGATTGAAAGCGAAAAAGCTGCTTTTGAGCTGATGGCGCGAAAGTGGAATGACGCAAGTGAGGAGTCCGCAACACTGAAAGAATATTTCAAGTCTAAGCCGGAATATAAAGGTAAAATGCAGGCACTTGAAAGGGCGGCGTCAAAGAAAGAATTTATATTCGAGGACAAGAATACAGCGACACAGCTTTTCGGGAAGTATATCAATGTGTCGGCATCAAAAATTGAAAATTACAGCCAGTGTCCGTTCAGATATTTTTGTGAAAACGGAATACACGCTCAGCCGAGAAAAAAAGCAAGGCTTGATCCGATGGAAAGCGGAAGCATTGTGCACTTTGTTCTTGAAAAGCTGTTTTCCAATCATAAAGACGGTAAGGGAGTATTTGCTCTTTCGAAAAAAGATTTGGAAAGTGAAACCGAGCAGCTTTTAACGCAGTATATTGAAACCTATATGGGCGGAACTGACGGTAAAAGCAAACGTTTCAAATATCTTTACTACCGAATGTTGAAGGTGCTCAATGCGATTATATCAAGACTGCTTTGTGAATTTGAAAACAGTGATTTTGTGCCGTGCGATTTTGAATTGAAAATAGGCCGCGGCGGAGAAATAAAACCATTCAGAGTTGAACTTGAAAACGGATATGTTGAACTGCGCGGTTCGGTTGACCGTGTTGATAAAATGGAACACGGAGAAAATAAATATATCAGAGTGGTTGATTATAAAACAGGCTCAAAGACGTTTTCGCTTTCCGATGTGTTATCAGGCCTTGGTATGCAGATGCTTTTGTATCTTGTCAGTATTTGGCGCGGAGGTGAAGAATACTATGGTGGCGGCATTGTACCGGCCGGTGTTCTTTACCTTCCGGCAAGATTTAATGCATATAAGGTTGACAGAAGTGATGATGAGCAGGAACGTGAAAACAAAATGCTTGTTGACGGAAAAATGAGCGGCATGATTCTGAACAACGATGAAGTTATCAACGGAATGGATAAAAAAGGCGAATTCAAATTGCTGCCGCTTAAAAAGACTTCAACCAAATTGAAACCCGATAATCTGATTAATTTGCAGCAGCTTGGTGTGCTGGCAAAAAAGATGGATAAGATAATCGCTGATATGGGAAACAGTTTGCATGATGGATATGTTCCGGCGAAACCTGCTTTCGGAAAAGACAATACCACCACATGTGAATACTGCGATTTTAAAAATGTTTGTATGAACCGGGAAAACGGCTCTTACAGATATATTGAATATTTGAAGCATGAGGAATGTTTGGCTAAACTTGAGGAGGGAGAAAACAATGGCAAGAAATTGGACTGAAAAGCAGAGCCATGCAATTAAGGCCAGAAACGGCTCTGTGCTGATTTCCGCCGCGGCTGGTTCGGGTAAAACGGCAGTTCTTGTTCAGCGTGTTATTGAGCGCATCACCGATGAAGTGAACCCTTCAAGTGTAAGCCGTCTGTTGATTGTGACTTTCACAAGGGCGGCGGCAAGCGAGATGCGTCAGCGGCTTTCCAAAGCGATTGACGACTGCCTTAAACAAAGACCGGGCGACAGTAACCTTATCAATCAGCAAATGCTGCTGCCGTCTGCAAAAATATGCACGATAGACAGCTTTTGCAGCAGTCTTGTGCGCGATAATTTTCAAATGCTTGATATCTCTCCTGATTTCAGAATCGGTGATGAAAGTGAACTTAAGCTGTTTGCCGATGAAGCGATGACGCAAACACTTGAAGAACTTTATATAAATGAAGAGCCTGATTTTTTGAATCTTGTTGAATTGCTTTTCAAAAACAGAGATGATAAAAATCTTGAAAAGATGATATATAAGTTATATGACACATCGGTTTCTTATCCCTTCCCCGAAAAGTGGCTTGATGATGTATCTTCAGCATATGAGGATTGCGAAAGCATATCGCAAAGTGTGTACGGAAAAATCATCATGGACTATGTTAAAGCTGCGCTTGAATATTGTCTTTCCATGCTTGCTAACATGAAACTGAAAATATCAGGTTGTGAGGACCTTGAAAAAGCTTATCTCAGCGCGGCTGAATCTGATGAAGCACAAATCAGAGTTATGCTTGAAAGAATAAATGAGGGAGATTGGGACGCTGCCAAAAGTGCTGTTGAACACTACAGTCCCGAAAGGCTTAAAACCGTCAAAGGTGCAGGAGATATGCCTGAAGCAAAATCATTCAAGGATTCAAGAGATGAGATAAAAGATATTTTAAAGAAAAAACTTGCTTCCGTAATGTGCTGCACCGAACGGGAATTTCTTGAAGATATGAAATATCTTGACCCGATGGTAAGTCAGCTTTGCGGCGCAACAAAACTGTTTGCTCAAAACTTTAAGAAAATAAAAGATGAAAAAGAACTTGTCAATTTTAACGATGTTATGCACATGGCCTTATCGCTTTTGGTGAATCCTGCCGCCGATGGGTATGAAAGAACGGAACTTGCAGAAGAGTTGAGTCTTAATTTTGATGAAATTCTGATTGATGAATATCAGGATACCAACAAGGCTCAGGACATGCTGTTTACTGCAATTTCCGATAATAACCTTTTCAGAGTCGGTGATGTTAAGCAAAGCATCTATAGGTTCAGACGTGCTATGCCTGAGATATTCATTGAACTGAAAAATACTTATGATGAATACATCGAAGAAAAAGACAACTATCCGTCAAAAATCATTTTAGGCAACAACTTCAGAAGCCGGAAAAGTGTTACGGGCGCAGTGAACTTCATTTTTTCGCAAATGATGAGTGAAAGTGTCGGTGATATTGACTATAACAGCGAAGAACAGCTTGTGTTTTCCGCCTCATACCCTGAAACAGATGAATGTGCCGAACTTCATTTGCTGGAAACAGGCAATGTGAATACCGACGAGGACAGCAAATACGCGTTTCAGGCGAGATATACGGCCGATTTGATTAACAATATGATTAAAAGCGGTTTCACCGTTAAAGACGGGGATGTTCAGCGGAAAGCTACATATAAGGATTTTTGCATACTCATGAGAGGCACAAAGGGAGAAAAGGGAATAGCCTACGCCGATGCGCTTCGTAAAAAAAATATTCCGTGCTTTACAGAAGTAAAGGTTGATTTCTTCTCTGCATACGAGGTGAGTTTGGTGCTCAGCTTGCTTCGGGTGATTGATAATCCAAGGCAGGATATACCTCTTTTGACAGTGCTTATGTCGGCGCTTTTCGGATTTACGGTTGATGATATTGCAAAAATAAGAATAGATGACAGAGATAGTGATATTTACGGCTGCCTTGTTAAGCAAAAAGAAATCGGAAATGAAAAAGTGTGCTCCTTCCTTGAAAAAATAAGGCAGTGGAGAAATCTGAGTGTATCAATGGGTGTGGAACAGCTTATCAGAGAGATTTATGACGACACGTCACTGCCTGCAATTGTTTCTGTGATGAAGGATGCGGCGGCGAAAACTGCGAACCTTATGCTGCTTCTTGATTATGCGTCAACATATGAAAAGTCCGGATATATAGGTCTTTCAGGATTTATACGATTCATTGACAGACTGGAAGGCTCTAAGCATGAATTGCCCGGTTCGATAGGTGTATCACCCGATGCCGATGTTGTGAGGATCATGACGATACACAGTTCAAAGGGTTTGGAATTTCCTGTTTGTATTCTTGCAAACTGCACAGGCTCGTTCAATCACGAGGACGAAAAGGGCAATATGGTTATCTCGTCAAAAAGCGGTATTGGACTTATGATGAGGGATGTTGCAACCTTAGCTGAATATCCAACGCTCAGTCATACTGCAATTAAGCTATCTTTGAAAAACGAAAGTATTTCAGAGGAAATGAGAATACTTTATGTTGCTCTGACAAGAGCAAAAGAAAAACTTATTATGATAGGCGGCATAAGCGGTATTGAAAAGAAAATGATGAAATATGTATCTAAGATCAATCCGCTCACAAAAAAAGCCGTACCATTCGGTGTGTCATCTGCCTCAAGCTATGCTGATTGGATAATACCCGCTTTAATGCGGCATAAAGATGCTGATAAACTTCGTGAATTGGCATGCCTTGATGAAAATGCAGTTTTGCCAAGTGATTTTTCGCTTAAAACAGTGATTTATACAGGTGAAAATGAAACGGAAGAAATTCATGAAGAGAAACAAAATGCCAAAGTGAATGACGAACTTCTGAACCTTATTAAACAGCGCTCAAGCTATAAATATGAATATGAGCCGCTGACCTATGTTGTCAGCAAGCGAGCCGCATCAGAGGTGGACAAAAATGCAGTTGACAGGGAATATTTCGCTTCATCAAAGCCTGTATTTTTAAGTGAAAACGGACTTACCGCCGCAGAACGCGGAACGGCAACGCATGAGTTTATGCAATATGCCGATTATGAAAAAGCAAGAGTAAACGTCAGAGCGGAAATTGAAAGAATTCGTGAAAAAGGCATAATTTCATCAGCTGCCGCAGGGGCGATAAACGTGTGGGCCGTCGAACGCTTTTTCAAAAGCAGACTTGCTGAAAGAATACTGTCAAGCAGCGTTGTTATGCGAGAGAAAAAATTCACAGTCAGTGTACCGATAAGCGAATTGTATCCGCACCTTGCTGAGTTTTCAGATGAGAAAGTCATGATTCAGGGTATCGCAGACTGCGCCTTTGTTGAAAACGGAAAACTTATTGTTGTTGACTATAAGACCGACCATCTTGAAAATGAAAATCAGTTTAGAGAAAAATATAGTGAACAGGTGAGAATATATAAGAAGGCACTTACACTTTGCACCGACTATGAAGTGAGTGAAACTTTGCTTTATTCGTTCGCACTTTCAAAGGAAATTATTGTGGATTGACGAATTAATGTGATTTGAAACAACAAAATCAGAAAAATTTTTCTCAAAGTGTTGATTTTTTTCTTTTTATGTGGTACAATCGCTTTTGCTAAATGAGATGTTATGTCTTTTAAAGAGAATGAGATAAAATCTTGCAGTACTCATTGTTAAAATTTGAGTCAGCTTGATTTTAGTCAAAACACGAAATGAGGTGAATGGAATGAAAGAGGGACTTCATCCTAACTACGAACAAACATCAGTAAGATGTGCATGCGGAGCAGTTATCGAAACAGGCTCAACAAAGAAAGATATGCGCGTTGACATTTGCTCAAACTGCCACCCGTTCTTCACAGGTAAGCAGAAGCTTGTTGATACAGGCGGACGTGTTGACAGATTCAACAAGAGATTCAACCTTTCAAAGAACAAATAATTTAACGATCAAATTGATTCGATTAATTATGAAAGTCAGGCGGAGCAGGGATTGTTCCGCCTTATTTTTGCTATCATTGATTTGAAAAAATGAGAATTAGTTCTCAAATGGACTAATTAGCTGCGAACGAAGTGAGCAATTTAGCTTGCAAAGCAATTTTAGCCGTGAAACAATTTAGCTATGCACAGCATAATTTAGCTGTTAATGTTGTAAACATTAACTCTCGGAGGTATTCGGATGAACGACTACAGAACAATTGAAAAAGAAAAGTCTGATGAATTTGTTGTTAAAAAGTCACGTTTCATCGGATACATCAAGCCTGTGACAACGGCAGAGCAGGCAACAGAATTTATCAGTCAAATCAAGGCAAAGCACTGGGATGCAACCCATAATGTTTATGCTTATGTTCTGCGCGACGGGCAGATAAGACGTTACAGTGACGACGGTGAGCCGCAGGGAACAGCAGGAATCCCTGTTCTTGATGTTCTGCTTAAAGAGGATCTGACTGACTGCGTTGTTGTTGTGACGCGATATTTCGGCGGAATTATGCTTGGTGCGGGCGGACTTGTCAGAGCATATTCACACGGAGCAAAAATTGCGGTTGATGCAGGCGGAGTCATAACAATGTCGCTTTGTAAAATCGGAAAAATTACGGCCGATTATAACTTTTACGGCAGGCTTGTTCCGCTGATTTGTCAGAACGATGGTATTGTTGAAGACACTGAATTTGCCGAAAATGTAACAGTGACTTTCCGCGTTCCGGGTGAAAAATACGAAAAGCTGAACGCAGTAATTTTTGATGCAAGCAACGGAAGATATTCATCGCAGGTTGTTGAGGAAAGATATGCGCAAGTTAATTAGTAATGAGTAGTGAGAAGTTGCGGGTGAGTTTGTGCATTTCGTAAGATTCAGTCCGCAGAGATATTTATTCGATTTTTTAAACTTTTTAGTGGAAGAAATCGAGTTTTGTTGTATATATTTATAGATAGGCGGTGAGGCTATGGACGAAATAAGACTTCGTACACTGGAAATCGAGCGCAAAACAATTTCGAAATATGGTATGCTTTGTGAAAATACTAAAGGCAGACTTACTGACGAAAAAGAGTGCAGTATCAGAACTGCATATCAGCGTGACCGTGACAGAATAATTCACTGCAACGCTTTTCGCCGCCTTAAGCATAAAACGCAGGTTTTTCTTTCGCCTGACAGTGATCATTACAGAACAAGACTTACTCATACGCTTGAAGTGTCGCAGATTGCCAGAACAATTGCAGCCGCACTTTTGCTTAATGAAAATCTGACAGAAGCAATTGCCTTGGCTCATGACCTCGGTCATACTCCTTTTGGCCATGCAGGTGAGCGTGCACTTAATGAGGTGTATCCGGGCGGATTCAAGCACTATGAGCAAAGTTTGAGAGTTGTTGATGTGATTGAAAACGACGGCAAAGGGCTGAACCTTACATATGAAGTACGTGACGGTATTCTGTGCCATACACGAGGAAAAGAAGCTGATACGCTTGAGGGTAGAATAGTTAAATTGGCTGACAGGATTGCATATATCAATCATGACATTGATGATGCTATACGCGGCGGAATAATCAGCGAAAGAGGACTTCCGATTGAAGCCAGAAAGGTTCTCGGAGAATCCAAAAGTGAGCGAATCAATACGCTTGTGACCTCGGCAATCAGGAACACTGACAGTGAAATTCATCTTGACAGCGATGTTCAGGCGGCATTTGACATACTTCACGAATTCATGTTTGACCGCGTTTATACCAACCCTATATGTAAAGGCGAAGAGGGCAAAGCGCAGGCTATGGTGCAAAAGATATATAGCTTTTTTGCGGCTCATCCTGATGAACTTCCGAACGAGTATATCTCAATTGCATGGAAAGAGGGAGCTGAAAGGGCAGCTTGCGATTATATTGCAGGTATGACAGACGGATTTGCACTGAAAACATTTTCGGATTTATTCATTCCCAGCGGATGGAACAGATTTTGATTATTTTATAATGGATTTTTAAAAGAGAGGACGGTGTTATTATGGCAAGATTCAGTGACGATTTTCTCGCAGAACTTCGCATGCGATGCGATATTGAGCAATTGATTTCCGGTTATGTTCCGCTGAAAAGGCGCGGCAAAAATCTTGTCGGTCTTTGTCCGTTTCATAATGAAAAAACACCGTCGTTTACAGTTTATCCCGAAACACAAAGCTACTATTGCTTCGGTTGCGGAGCAGGCGGTGAGGCGATAAACTTTATAAGAAGAATAGAAAATCTTGATTATATCGAAGCGGTTCGGTTCCTTTGCGATAAATCGGGAATGGCTATGCCTACTGACAGCTATGACAACAGCATGGCTGAAAAACGCAAGAGAATGTATGACATCAACCGTGAAGCGGCAAGATTTTTCCATGATTATCTTTTTTCTCCGGAAGGTAAAGTCGGACTTGATTATTATAAATCGCGCGGCTACAGCAAAAAGACACTTGTACGATTCGGCATGGGTTATGCGCCTGATAATTGGGATTCTCTTTTGAAATATATGAGAAGCAAGGGCTATTCATATGAGGAACTTTATGAAGCCAACCTCGCAAACAAGAGCACTAAAACTGACCGTGTCCGTTATTATGACAGTTTCCGTAACAGAGTTATGGTGCCGATTATTGATGCAAGGGGCAATGTTGTTGCTTTCGGCGGAAGAGTTTTGGACGACAGTAAGCCGAAATATATCAATACATCTGATACACTTGTATATAAAAAGAGTCTTGGTGTGTTCGGTCTGAATTTCGCAAAAAACTCAAAAGAAAAAAGTCTTATTGTTGTTGAGGGCTATATGGATGCAATCTCATTGCATCAGGCAGGTTTTGATAACGCGATTGCATGTTTAGGAACTGCACTGACAAGCGAGATGGCACATTTGCTTTCACGATATGCCGATGAAGTGATTCTTTCGTACGATGCTGACGAAGCAGGACAAAAGGCAACCGAAAGAGCAATAAACATTTTCTCATCAATCGGGATCAAACTGCGTGTGGTTCGTCTTACGGGTGGTAAAGATCCTGACGAAATTTTGAAAAAGTTCGGTCCTGAACGATATAGAAGCTTGATTGACGGTGCATCAAATGACATTGAATTTGCACTGCTTAAGGAACGGCAGAACTTTGACCTTGAATCTTCTGACGGAAAGTTGAAATACCTCACAAAGGCGGCAGAGATTCTCGCTGGCACTCGCAATCTGATTGCGCAGGATATATATGCATCACGCCTTGCACAAGAACTTGAGGTTGAAAAGCAGACTATCATGACGCGAATCAGCCAGATAAGGCGCAGACAGCAAAACAACAAACAGCGTGAAAGCTTTCAAAAAATACAGCAAAACTCAATGACGCGAGTCAGCAGGGAATCTATGCAATCGGGTTCAGGCTTGCGTTCAATCAGAGCACAGGAAAGAATTATTGCGTTGCTTGTTAAAAATCCCGATTTTCTTCCGATGACAAACGGCAAGATAGAAAGCGATGATTTTACAGTTGCAGTCAACAAAAAACTTTTCAGATTGATTGCAGAAAAAATCAAAAACGGCGACAGCCTTGATCTGACATGCTTTGCAGACAGTCTGGATAATGATGAAATGAGTGAACTTGTCAGACTTACAAGAATGGGTGATGAACTGGCAGACACAAAAAAAGAGTTTTCTGATTGCATAAATGTTATGTTAGATGAAAAAAACAAAACAGAAGGAACAAATTTATCTGTATCGCAAATGAGCGATGAAGATTTTATAAAGCTTTTTCAAAAGAAGTGACGGTTAATTAGTCTTTCGTAGAAAAGCAATTATTAAAGAACAGTATATTTATAGAAAGGCAAGGAAGTATCTATGGAAAATTCAGAAAAGAAAACGTTAATTAAGGCGCTGGTTGATAAGGGTATTGCAAACGGCAAAATTGATTCAACTGACATTGACGCGCTTACTGTTGAGGCAGATCTTGAAGTTGATGAGATTGAAAAACTCTATACATCTCTCGAATCGCACAACATTGAGGTTGTTGAATCGCTTGACGGCGGCGCTTTTGACACCATATCAATGGACATTGATTTGCCCAAGGGTTATGACGCTGTGCCGGATGCCAGCGAAAACAAAAACGCTGTTATTGATGATCCAGTTAAAGTGTATCTTAAGGACATCGGAAGAGTTCCGCTTTTAACTCCCGAGGAAGAAATTGAACTTGCAATCCGTATTGCTGACAATGATCAGGAGGCAAAGGACAGGCTCACAAAAGCTAACCTGCGTCTTGTTGTAAGCATTGCAAAAAGATATGTCGGCAGAGGCATGATGTTCCTTGACCTCATTCAAGAGGGCAATCTCGGCCTTATCAAAGCTGTTGACAAGTTTGACTATACCAAAGGCTTCAAGTTTTCAACTTATGCCACATGGTGGATAAGACAGGCTATCACAAGAGCCATTGCCGATCAAGGCAGAACGATTCGTATTCCTGTTCATATGGTTGAAACGATCAACAAAGTTAAAAAGACAAGTAACATGTTGCTTCACCGTGACGGTAAGGACCCGACACCTGAGGATATTGCGCATGAACTTAACATGTCACCTGAAAAGGTTCGCGAAATACTCCGAATTTCGCAGGAGCCGGTTTCGCTTGAAACTCCGATCGGTGAGGAAGAGGACAGCCATCTCGGCGACTTCATCCCCGATGAGGATGCGCTTTCACCTGCTGATGCAGCAGCAATGACTTTCCTCAAAACAAAGGTTAACGACGTCCTTGAAACTCTCACTCCGCGAGAAGCTGAAGTTCTCAGACTTCGTTTCGGACTCAGGGACGGCACACAGCAGACTCTTGAAGAAGTGGGCAATGCTTTCGGTGTCACAAGAGAGCGTATTCGCCAGATCGAAGCAAAGGCTTTGAGAAAATTGCGCCATCCCAGCAGAAGCAAACATCTGAAAGATTTATAATTGAGTAAACGATGATTAAATCCGGTGCGGTGATCGTGCCGACAGAAATTTCGTTAGATCGTATAGAATTGAAGCAGTCATACTTTCGTATTTCAAGGAAATTCTGTGCGATATGACGGAATTTTATGCAAACGAGCAATGTGCCGTGATTTATTCAGCGTTTACTTAAATATGCGGGTGAGCTTGGTTGTTTACTGAGCATTTTACCCGCATATTTATTATTGATTAGTCTTGTATGTTGTGTTATTATAGATACAGATTAGGAGATGATTTTATGAAAAAATTTATTACATCAATGCTTGCATTTCTTATGGCATTTGTTATCATGTTCACACCAATGAGCGTCAGTGTAGTTGAGGTAAACGCGGCAAGCGCAAAAACAACAGCTGCTGCATCTAAACCGGCAAAGCCTGCCAAGGTATCATCGGTAAGTGCGAGTGCAACTACAAATTCGATAACGATCAAATGGGGCAAAGTTAAAAATGCAACAGGTTACAGAGTTTATCAGAAAAAGGGCAATGAATGGAAATCTGTCAAAACGGTTGATTCAAAAACAACCTCGCTTACAGTGAAAAGCCTTAAATCATCAACAGAGTATCAATTCAAAGTCAGAGCATACACCAAAAAAGGTTCTGCTACGGCATGGGGCGATTACAGTAAAGTTGTAAAATGTAAGACTAAAGCTGTAACAAAGGTTACAATCTCCTCAACATCGGCAACTAATAATTCAGTTACGC
The DNA here is from genome assembly GCA_023665555.1 of Ruminococcus sp. Lineage (GTDB taxonomy): Bacteria > Bacillota > Clostridia > Oscillospirales > Acutalibacteraceae > UBA6857. The sequence goes on along the minus strand of JAMPDR010000013.1, from coordinate 25,650 downwards.
TTAAGTGGGGCAAAATCACAGGCGCAACAGGCTATCGTGTTTATCAGAAAAAGGGAGATAAGTGGGTTAAACTTGCAGACGTCACTTCATGCTCATACACAGTTAAAAAGCTGAAAGCGTCAACTTCCTATTCGTTCCAGGTTAAGGCATTCAAAACTGCAAACAAGAAAACTACCTGGTATGAGGGAAGCAAAACTGCTACAGTTAAAACGAAAAGTGATAAGGCTATTGTAATCGATAAGTACAACACGGCAATTAACAATGCCAAAAAAGTGAAAAACTGCACCGTCACCGATGTATATTCGGGAAACATGACGAATGTAAAAACGTCAAGCAAACTGGTGAACTCGATTTTAGGCGATTCAATGAATGAATCAATGCCCGCTGTAAAAACAACATATAAATTTAAGAACGGAAAAGATGCAAGGGGTGTATCAATAAATAGTATTATTCCTCCGGAAAGTACCGCATCAAAGCTGACAACGTCTGATGTTTCTTCGGCAACAATCAAAAGCACTAAAACAGGTTCAACTATAACCTTGAAGTTTGCAAATGAAACAATGACATATGATGGCAAAACAATAAAAGGCGGTAAGATTTATCAAAAAGTTTTGGGCGGAGATCCGATGGACGATTTGTTTGATATATCCGATAGTGATATGAAAATTAAATCCATCAAGATGAATGTGACAGACACTGTTGTTACTGCAACGCTCAACACAAAAAATCAGCTTACCAAATGGACAGTTAAAACAACATCGCATATAGAAGCATCAATGGTGATGGAAAAGGTTATTCCGCTTAAGTTTTCCATGGATATGAATATGACAGATACGCTTACGATTAAGTACTAAGTAATAACAAATAATAACAAGACTGCCGTATTCAGTGATTTGTTCTGAATACGGCAGTTTTATGTTTATATCTTGCTTTTGTTATTTTTGTCCGTAATAAGCGTTTGCACCGTGCTTTCTGTTGTAGTGCTTGTCAAGAATATATTGGGTCATACTGCTTTGCGGATTGAGCATAAGCGTTTTGATATCCATTTCAGCAACCTTTTCCATAACAACAGCATTATATACCGAATCAGCGGCATTTTTGCCCCATGAAAACGGACCGTGATTTTTAACAATGATTCCCGGAATTGCCATGGGATCATAGCCTTTTTCGATAATGGTTTCAACAATCACTTTGCCTGTGTTTGCTTCGTAAGCCGATTCCACTTCGTCTTTGGTAAGTTCTCTTGTGCATGGAATGTCGCCGTAGAAATAGTCCGCATGTGTTGTGCCGAGTGCGGGAATGTCTTTGCCCGCCTGTGCAAAGGCAACCGCATTTGTTGAATGAGTGTGAGTGATTCCGCCGATGTTCGGAAATGCTCTGTAAAGTTCAAGATGAGTAGGTGTGTCAGATGATGGTTTCCATTTACCCTCAACGACCTTTCCGCTTTGAAGGTCAACAACAACCATGTCGTCAGCACTCATCGTGCCGTAGTCGACACCTGACGGCTTTATGACAACAAGACCGTTTTCTCTGTCTATTTCACTGACATTTCCCCATGTATAAATAACAACGCCTTTTGCAACTAAGTCAAGATTAGCAGCGCAAACACGTTTTTTCATTTCTTCAAGCATAATGAACAACCTTTCCGACTTTTCTGTACCGCACAGATACAGGAAAGTTTATATTTTATCGTATCAACTTTACCATATTGATGATGTATTGTCAATTGTTGTACTTGCGTAAAATTAAGAATAATGAGGAATTAGAAACAGATGCCGCGTATAAAATATTTGCCGCTGTAACTTTTAAGCCGCGAAACAAGGTTAGATGTTGATTTAAAAATAGAAAATTAATATAAACTTCAATAAGCTGCTATATAAAGATATTCAATAAAACAATAGCAATCCGGATTAGTGCCTGTTTGACTAATTGCACACGCACTCTCGTGTTTTCGTTGCGTAAATTAACATATCAGCAAAATTAAAGTTGATTATATTGTTTTGCTGAAGGTTGAATTTATTGTGTAAACAGAAAAATAATCTTTTAAATTAAGATTTGGTTTGACCGAAAAATGAAAAATATGCACTTTCAATCAAAAAAATCCGAAAAAACTAATAAAAAAATCACAAAACCCCTTGACATTGCATTGGAGTTTGTGATACCATATCAAAACATATTATGAGAAAATGCGGCAGTTTGCCCATTTCCCTAATTGCATATTAACATTTATAATTTTAAAAGTCAATAGGTTTTCACAAATTTCTGTGAAGCCGAGCAAACTCGATTTGCTTTTAGAATTGTTAAACGTATGCCGCGATCGGCAAATATTAAAGATATGGAGTGAATAAGCCAATGGTAAATGTGACCGATGTGAAACTTGGTGCCAACACCCGAAAAAGCTTTGGTAAGATTCAGGAAGTAATGCAGATGCCAAACCTGATTCAAGTTCAGAAGGACTCTTATAAGTGGTTTCTGGACGTAGGACTTAAGGAAGTTCTCAGGGACGTTGCTGACATTACCGACTACAGCGGAAACCTTGTTCTCAAGTTCGTTGACTACCGAATGGAGAAAAAGCCGAAGTTCAGCGTGGCAGAATGTAAGGAGCGTGAAGTTTCTTATTCTGCGCCGATGCGTGTTACGGTAAGGCTTTATAACAAAGCAACGGGTGACGTTAAGGAAAGCGAAATCTACATGGGTGATTTCCCGCTCATGACAGACAGCGGTACTTTCATCATCAACGGTGCAGAACGCGTTATCGTTTCACAGCTCGTTCGTTCTCCCGGTGTGTATTTTGGCATGACACACAATATGACCGGTAAAAAGCTGTTCACAACAACTGTTATTCCAAACAGAGGTGCATGGCTTGAATATGAAACAGATCAAAACGATTTGTTCTATGTTCGTATCGATAAAAACAGAAAAATTCCTATCACAACATTTATCCGTGCTTTAGGACTTTCTTCGAATTCCGATATCCGTGATTATTTTGGACTTGATGAAAGAATTGAAGCAACTCTTGAAAAGGACAGCACAAAAAATACTGAAGAAGCTCTTCTTGAAGTATATAAAAAGCTTCGTCCCGGCGAGCCGCCTACACTTTCAAGTGCTCAGTCACATCTTGAAGGATTGTTCTTTGATGATCACCGCTATGATCTTTCAAGAGTCGGCCGCTATAAGTACAACAAGAAGCTTTCAATTTCTGACAGAATCAGAGGCTTTAGACTTGCACAGCCGATCATCAATGAACTTACAGGCGAAATCATCGCTGAGGAAGGCGAATTGATGACAAAGGAAAGAGCACTTGAAGTTCAGCAGGCCGGTGCAAAAATTGCTTATGTCAGTGTTGAGGGTGTTGAAGAACCGGTTAAGGTTATTTCAAACCAGATGGTTGACATTCTTCCGTATCTTCCTCAGTTCACTAAAGAGGAACTTAATGAAGTTGGAATCAACGAGCATGTTAACTATAATGTCCTCATGGAACTTATTCCTGAAATTGAGGGTATGGATAAAGAGGACGCTCTCGGTGTCATTGCAGAAAGAGCGGACGACCTTATTCCGAAACATATCACAATTGATGATATCTTTGCATCAATCAACTATCTTAACTGTCTTGCAAACGGTGTAGGTCACCCTGATGATATTGACCATCTTGGCAACAGACGTATCCGTTCAGTCGGCGAACTTCTTCAAAATCAGTTCAGAGTCGGCTTTGCAAGAATGGAAAGAGTCGTAAGAGAGAGAATGACTCTTCAGGCTCAGGAATCTGATAAGGTTACCCCGCAGGCGCTTATCAATACACGTCCTGTTATTGCAGCAGTTCGTGAGTTCTTCGGTTCATCACCGCTTTCGCAGTTCATGGATCAGAACAATCCGCTTGCAGAACTTACACATAAAAGACGTCTTTCGGCTCTCGGCCCAGGCGGTCTTTCAAGAGATCGTGCAGGTTTCGATGTTCGTGACGTACATTATTCGCACTACGGACGCATGTGCCCGATTGAAACTCCGGAAGGTCCGAACATTGGTCTTATCTCATATCTTGCAACATTCGCAAGAATTAATGAATACGGCTTTATTGAAGCACCGTTCAGACCTATTGACAAAGAAACGGGTGAGGTTCTCAAAACCTATGAATATATGACAGCTGACGTTGAAGACGAATACACTGTTGTACAGGCCAACGAAAAGCTTGATGAAAACGGCAGATTCGTAAGAAACAAGGTTAATGCACGTCATCGCGATGAGTTCCTTGAAATCGATCCGTCAAAGGCTGACTACATGGACGTTTCACCGAAGATGGTTGTTTCGGTTGCTACAGCACTTATTCCGTTCCTTGAAAACGACGACGCAAACCGTGCACTCATGGGTTCAAACATGCAGCGTCAGGCAGTTCCTCTTCTTACCTGTGATTCTCCGATGGTCGGAACAGGTATGGAATATAAAGCAGCAACAGACTCCGGTGTCTGTGTGCTTGCAAAGGCTCCCGGTAAGGTTGTTTATGTCAGTGCTGATAAAGTTGAAGTCCTCGGTGACGACAACGTTGTTGAAACATATGACCTTATTAAGTTTATGCGCTCCAACCAGGGTACATGTATTAATCAGCGCCCGGTTGTTAAGACAGGCGACAGAGTTGAAAAGAACCAGGTCATTGCAGACGGTCCTGCAACGGATAATGGCGAAATCAGCCTTGGTAAAAATGCTCTCATCGGCTTCATGACATGGGAAGGCTACAACTATGAGGACGCCGTTCTCATCAATGAAAAACTTGTTCGTGACGATGTTTACACATCGATCCATATCGAAAAATATGAACTTGAATCAAGAGATACAAAACTCGGACCGGAAGAGATCACAAGAGATATTCCGAATGTCGGTGAAGACCCGCTGAAAGACCTTGATGAAAAGGGTATTATTCGTGTCGGCGCTGAGGTTAAATCAGGCGACATCCTTGTCGGTAAGGTAACTCCGAAGGGTGAAACCGAATTGACAGCAGAAGAAAGACTTCTTCGTGCAATCTTTGGCGAAAAGGCAAGAGAAGTTCGTGATACATCACTCAGAGTTCCTCACGGTGAATATGGTATCGTTGTTAAAGTTGAGGAATTTACAAGAGAGAACAGCGATGAACTTAGTCCCGGTGTAAATCAGGTTGTCCGCTGCTATATTGCTCAGAAACGTAAGATTCAGGTCGGCGATAAGATGGCAGGCCGTCACGGTAACAAGGGTGTTGTTTCCCGTGTTCTTCCGCAGGAGGATATGCCGTTCCTTGAGGATGGTACTCCGCTTGACATCGTACTCAACCCGTTGGGTGTTCCGTCACGTATGAATATCGGTCAGGTTCTTGAAGTTCATCTCGGCTTTGCATGCCGCGAACTTGGCTGGAAAATTATGACTCCTGTTTTCGATGGCGCACACGAAGACGATATTCGTGAAGCACTTGAACTTGCAGGACTTCAGACAAACGGCAAATCTGTTCTTACAGACGGACGTACCGGCGAGAAATTCGATAACGAAGTTACGGTCGGTGTTATGTATTACTTGAAATTGCATCACCTTGTTGATGATAAAATGCATGCACGTTCAACAGGTCCGTATTCACTCGTTACTCAGCAGCCGCTCGGCGGTAAAGCACAGTTCGGCGGTCAGCGTTTCGGTGAAATGGAAGTTTGGGCACTTGAAGCATACGGTGCAGCATACACACTTCAGGAAATTCTTACCGTTAAGTCGGATGATATCGTCGGACGTGTTCAGGCATATGAAGCAATTGTTGAAGGCAAGAACGTTCCGCCGTCAGGTATTCCCGAATCATTCAAGGTTCTTATCAAAGAACTTCAGTCACTCGGTCTTGACATTAAGGTTCTTGATGCTGACGACAATGAAATTGATCTCAAGCAAAGCATTGACGATGAAAAAACACCGGCAAGAAATATACCGCCGTATCAGCCTACTAGTGATCCCACAGCACTTCTTAAAGGTAATGACGAAGAAAGTCTTAATATCGAAGATGATGAAGAAGATCTGATTATCAGCGATGATGATGACGAGTCTGAAGACGAAGAAGATAACGTAGATTCTGATGATGTCATTGATCTTGATGATGAGGAACAGATTGATATTGACGAATTCTTTAACGAAATGAATCCGACTATCAATGATGTAGGCTTCTCCAAGGGTTATGTACTCGATCAGAACGGAGAAGAATAAATGATATCGATTAAAATCAAATAAGGAAAGGGCTGACTGTAATTAATGGAAAATATATCCTTTGAATCAATCAAAATAGGTCTGGCTTCACCTGAACAGATCAGAGAATGGTCTTATGGTGAGGTTATAAAGCCTGAAACTATAAATTATCGTACTCTTAAGCCCGAAGCTGACGGACTTTTCTGCGAAAAGATTTTTGGACCGCTCAAAGACTGGGAGTGCCATTGCGGAAAGTATAAGCGCGTTAAATATAAGGGTAAGGTTTGCGAAAAGTGCGGCGTTGAAATCACCAGGTCGAAGGTTCGCCGCGAACGCATGGGACACATTGAACTTGCAACTCCCGTTTCTCACATTTGGTATTTTAAAGGTATACCGTCAAGAATCGGTTTGATGCTTGACATGTCACCAAAGGATCTTGAACGCGTGCTTTATTTTGCTGCATATGTAGTCATTGATCCGGGCTCAGTGACAGAACTTAGAAAGTGCCAGGTTATCAGTGAAAAGCAATATGAGGATTTTAAGGAATATTACTTTGATGAATTCAGAGTAGGTATGGGTGCGGAAGCTATCAAGGAACTTTTAAGTGAGATTGATATTGATGCACTTGATGCAGAACTTCGCGAGGCACTTGAAACTGCAACAGGACAGAAGAGAACAAGAATTCTTAAGCGTCTTGAAGTTGTTGATGCTTTCAAGCAGTCAGGAAACAGACCGGAGTGGATGATTCTTGACGCTATCCCGGTTATTCCTCCTGATCTTCGTCCGATGGTTCAGCTTGACGGCGGTCGTTTCGCAACAACCGACCTCAACGACCTTTACAGAAGAGTTATAAACAGAAACACAAGACTTAAAAGACTGCTTGATCTCGGAGCACCGGGAATCATTGTTAAAAATGAAAAGAGAATGTTGCAGGAAGCTGTTGACGCACTTATTGATAACGGCCGCCGCGGACGTCCTGTAACAGGTCCGAATAACAGACCGCTCAAATCACTTTCCGATACCCTTAAGGGTAAACAGGGACGTTTCCGTCAGAACCTTCTCGGTAAGCGTGTTGACTATTCAGGACGTTCTGTTATCGTTGTAGGTCCCGAACTTAAGATTTATCAGTGCGGTCTTCCGAAAGAAATGGCTCTCGAACTGTTTAAGCCGTTCGTTATGAAAAGACTTATTGATGTAAGCAACGAAAAGGGCGGCAGCGGTCAGAAAGCAAATGTTAACATTAAGACTGCAAGAAAATCCGTTGAACGCAGAGATCCTGAAGTTTGGGATGCTCTTGAAATAGTAATCAAAGATCATCCTGTTATGCTTAACCGTGCTCCGACACTTCACAGACTCGGTATTCAGGCATTCGAACCGGTTCTCGTTGAAGGTAAAGCAATTAAGCTTCATCCGCTCGTTTGTACAGCTTTCAACGCTGACTTCGACGGCGACCAGATGGCTGTTCACGTTCCTCTTTCTGCAGAAGCACAGGCAGAAGCACGTTTCCTCATGCTTTCATCAGGCAACCTGCTTAAACCGTCAGACGGAAAGCCTGTTGCTGTCCCGACTCAGGATATGGTTCTCGGCTCATATTATCTTACTCTTGAAAAGCCGGGCGCATTGGGTGAAGGAAAGGCATTTTGTGATGTAAACGAAGCTCAGATGGCTTATGATGAAAAAGTTATTGATCTTCATGCACGCATAAAAATAAGAATGACCAAAGAGATTGATGGTAAGAAGGTTTCAAAGCTTGTTGAAACAACTCTCGGTAAGGTTATTTTCAACAATCCGATTCCGCAGGATCTCGGATTTATCGACAGAAGCAATCCGGATAATCTTTTCCGTCTTGAAGTTGAAGAACTTGTTAACAAAAAAATGCTCGGAAAGATTATTGATAAATGTATCCGTGTTCACGGAACTGCAAAGACATCAGAAGTTCTTGACAATATCAAGAATCAGGGCTTGAAATATTCAACACGCAGTGGTATTACAGTTGCTGTTTGCGATGCAACAATTCCTGCTGCGAAGAAAGATATTCTTGCTGAAACTGAATCACAGGTTGATGAAATCAACAGAAAGTTCAATAGAGGACTTCTCAGTAATTCAGACCGTTCAAGACAAGTTATCAAGGCATGGGACGTTTGTACAAGCCGAGTTGCATCGGCTCTTACAGGAAACTTTGATAAGTTCAACCCGATTTACATGATGCTTGACTCAGGTGCCCGTGGTTCTGAAAGCCAGTTGCGTCAGCTTGCAGGTATGCGCGGACTTATTGCAAATACAGCAGGTAAAACAATCGAAGTTCCCATTCGTGCTAACTATAGAGAGGGACTTAACGTACAGGAATACTTCATTTCATCTCGCGGTGCTCGTAAAGGTCTTGCCGATACCGCACTTCGTACCGCTGACTCAGGTTATCTTACCAGACGCCTTGTTGACGTTTCACAGGATGTTATTATCCGTGAAGAGGATTGCGGCTGCACAGAGGGTCTTGAAGTTTACGATATCATGGATGGTAACCGTGTTCTTGAGCCGCTTACCGAAAGACTTAAAGGCCGTTTCTTGCTTGATAATCTTGTTGATGATGAAACAGGTGAGATCATAATGGATAACGACCATATGCTCACAGAGGATGATGCTGCAACAATTGACAATTATCTCACTGCAAAGATGAATAATGCTCTTGCAGCAGGCATGCCGAAGGAAGAAGCAGATAAGATTCGCCGAATCACAATTCGTTCGCTTCTTACATGTCAGTCAAATCACGGTGCATGTATCAAGTGCTATGGTTCAAACCTTGCACTCGGCCAGCCTGTTACAGTCGGTGAAGCTGTTGGTATCATTGCTGCTCAGTCGATCGGTGAACCCGGTACACAGCTTACAATGAGAACGTTCCATACCGGCGGTGTTGCATCAGGTTCGGATATCACACAGGGTCTTCCGCGTGTTGAAGAATTGTTCGAAGCACGTAAGCCCAAGACACTTGCAATGATCAGTGAAATTGACGGTGTTGTTTCATTTGAAACCATCAAGAAAAATGAGCACATTGTTGTTACAAGTGAAGAAACAGGCGAAAGAAAAGAATACTTCCTCACTTTCGGCGCAAGACCGAGAGTTGCAGAAGGTCAGTTCGTTAAGAAGGGTGAAACCCTCACCGAAGGTTCAACAGATCTTCGTGATATTCTTAACGTTCTCGGTGTCGACGCAGTTCACGATTATCTCATCAGTCAGGTTCAGTCAACATACCGTACTCAGGGTGTTGATATCAATGACAAACACATTGAGGTTATTGCTCGTCAGATGATGAGAAAGGTTAAGATCGAAGAACCGGGCGATACTGACTTCTTGCCTGGTGTCCTTGTTGACAAGAAAGATTTCCGTCAGGCAAACGAAGCAATTGCTAAGAGAGTTGAGGAAACAGGTGAAGAACTTCAGCCTGCCACATGTACTCCTGTTCTTATGGGTATCACAAAGGCATCTCTTGCAACTGACTCATTCCTTTCAGCTGCATCGTTCCAGGAAACAACAAGAGTTCTTACAGACGCTGCAATTAAAGGTAAGGTTGATCCGCTGCTCGGACTCAAAGAAAACGTTATCATCGGTAAGCTTCTCCCTTCAGGCACAGGTATGAAGTGTTATAGTGACGTTAAAATCAGCAATTCTGACGAAGAAAATGTTGAAAATGACGAATTTATAGCATCTTGAAATTAAGTGTTGACAAACTTGCCAATATAGTGTAAAATCAATAAGGCTGTGAGTTTGCTCATAGCCTTATGATGGTATTTGGAGGCACTGAGTAATCAAGGGCACACCTTGTCTTAATCAGTACTTTCCGGAAGAATTAACTTTTCCGATACCGACAATACTTAAAGAAAGGAGATGCTACGATTGCCTACCTTTAACCAGTTAGTTCGCAACGGCAGAAAAACACAGATCAAGAAGCCGAAGGCTCCTGCTCTTCTCAAAGGTCTTAACTCACAGAAGAATGTTCTTACTGATCACGATTCTCCTCAGAAGCGCGGCGTTTGCACCGCTGTTAAGACAGCAACACCGAAAAAGCCGAACTCAGCTCTTCGTAAGATCGCCAGAGTACGTCTTACCAACGGCATTGAAGTTTCAGCTTATATCCCCGGTGTTGGTCATAACCTTCAGGAGCACAGTGTTGTTCTGATTCGCGGCGGCCGTGTTAAGGACCTTCCGGGTGTTCGTTACCATATCGTTCGCGGTACACTCGATACCCAGGGCGTTAACGGAAGAATGCAGGCCCGTTCAAAATACGGTGCTAAGCGTCCGAAGGCTGCTAAAAAGTAATCCACAATTAAGGTGGAAAGTTTGAATTGACAAATCTTCTTGCAGGCAGACGGCTATGCCGTTGAATGTGAGAGTGTATATAGATATTATACGCCTCAACATTGGTGCCGACGGGAATTTGTCACTCGAGTACCTATGATATCATTACTATGAAGGAGGGAAGCGCAGTGCCAAGAAGAGGCCAGACCGCAAAACGTGACGTTTTGCCAGATCCGCTTTACAATTCAAAACTCGTAACACGTCTTATCAACAGTGTTATGTATGATGGCAAAAAGGGTGTCGCTCAGAAAATTGTTTACGACGCTTTTGACATCATTAAAGAAAAGACAGGTAAAGAACCCATCGAAGTCTTTGAGGCTGCAATGGAAAATGTTATGCCTGTTCTGGAAGTTAAGGCTCGCCGTGTAGGCGGTTCAACTTACCAGGTACCGATCGAGGTTCGTCCCGAAAGACGTCAGACACTCGGTCTTCGTTGGATCACACTTTATTCACGTCAGCGTTCAGAAAGAACAATGAAGGAAAGACTTGCCAACGAAATCATTGATGCTACCAACGAAACCGGTTCAGCATTCAAGAAGCGTGAAGATACACACAAGATGGCAGAAGCAAACAAAGCTTTCGCACATTTCAGATGGTAATCTGAACGAAACATTTTTATTTAACTGGAGGACATTATGCCAAGAAAGGTATCTCTTGAAAAAACAAGAAATATTGGTATCATGGCTCATATCGATGCCGGTAAAACAACGACTACCGAACGTATTCTTTATTATACCGGTGTTAACCACAAGATTGGTGAGACCCATGACGGTTCTGCAACAATGGACTGGATGGCTCAGGAGCAGGAAAGAGGTATCACAATCACCTCCGCTGCAACAACTTGTTTCTGGAAGAACCATCGTATCAATATAATCGACACTCCGGGCCACGTTGACTTTACAGTAGAAGTTCAGCGTTCACTGCGCGTACTTGACGGTTCCGTAACTGTTCTTTGCGCAAAGGGCGGCGTTGAGCCTCAGTCTGAAACCGTTTGGCGCCAGGCTGATGAATACAAAGTTCCCAGAATGATTTTCGTCAACAAGATGGACATTATGGGTGCAGACTTCTATCGTGTTCTTGACATGGTTCACGAGCGTTTCAACTGCAATGCAGTTCCCATTCAGCTTCCGATCGGAAGTGAAAGCGATTTCAAGGGCATCATTGACCTTCTCAACAATGATGCAATCATCTATTATGATGACCTTGGTAAAGACATCAAACATGAGGAAATCCCCGACGACATGAAAGAGCTTGCTGAGAAGTATCGTACAGAACTTATCGAAGCTGTTGTTGAGATGGATGAATCTCTCATGGAGAAATATTTTGAGGGTGAAGAACCCAGCGTTGACGAGATGAAGAAAGTTATCCGCAAAGCAACCATCGCTAACGAAATGGTTCCCGTAACTTGCGGTACTGCTTATCGAAACAAGGGTGTTCAGCCGCTTCTCGACGCTATTGTTGATTTCATGCCTGCTCCGACAGATATTGAATCAATCAAAGGTGTAAACCCCGAAACAGACGAAGAAGAATACAGACATTCTTCAGACAGCGAGCCTTTTGCTGCTCTTGCTTTCAAGATTGCAACAGACCCGTTCGTTGGTAAACTCTGCTTCTTCCGTGTATATTCGGGTACAGTAAACGCAGGTACAACAGTTTACAACTCAGTTAAGGATAACAGAGAAAGACTCGGACGTATCCTGCAAATGCACGCAAATCACCGTGAAGACATTGATACAGTTTATTCAGGTGATATTGCAGCTGCAGTCGGTCTTAAAAACACAACAACAGGTGACACTCTCTGTGATGAAAAGTTCCCGGTTATTCTTGAATCAATGAATTTCCCTGAACCTGTTATCCGTGTTGCTATTGAGCCGAAAACAAAAGCAGGTCAGGAAAAGATGGGTATCGCTCTTCAGAAACTTGCTGAAGAAGACCCGACATTCCGTTGCTATACAGATGAAGAAACCGGACAAACCATCATTGCAGGTATGGGTGAGCTTCATCTTGAAATCATTGTTGACAGACTTCTTCGTGAATTCAAGGTCGAAGCAAACGTAGGTAAGCCGCAGGTTGCTTACAGAGAAACCATCCGCAGCGCTTCTTCTTCAGATACTAAGTATGCTCGTCAGTCTGGTGGTAAGGGTCAGTACGGTCACGTTAAGATCAATATTGAGCCGAACCCGGATAAGGGCTATGAGTTTGTTAATAACATCGTCGGCGGTGCTATTCCGAAAGAATACATCGGACCGGTTGATGCAGGTATCCAGGGCGCAATGCAGTCAGGTGTTATTGCCGGCTACAGCATGGTTGACGTTAAGGTAACCCTCTTCGACGGTTCTTACCATGA
>JAMPDR010000013.1:0-12676 GCA_023665555.1 Ruminococcus sp. | reverse complement strand
TCTTGCTTGGGTTTGCTCTTTTTTTATCTTCTTTTCTTATAGCACCACGGGTTAATTTAGGTAATGGTTTGATTTGAATAATCATAAAAGTATTAGAAAGCTGGGTTTGACAGAAAACAAAAAGCCCCAAAAACCGCATGAACACTGGATTTTCAGGACTTTATTATGGCAGGGGCAGAAGGACTTGAACCCTCGGCACGCGGTTTTGGAGACCGCTGCTCTACCAACTGAGCTATACCCCTTTATTAAATTATGGTGGGCCATCAGGGACTCGAACCCCGGACCGACCGGTTATGAGCCGGTTGCTCTAACCAACTGAGCTAATGGCCCACGTCGTATGTAACGAGTGAAAGTATATCAAAAGACAGCGTTTTTGTCAAGTGCTTTTGAACATAAATTTTAAAAAGTCGGAAACTTTTTTAAGTCACCGACTTTAAATTTTTCAGAGGCGATCAATGCAGCATGCAGTTACGCTTCGCTTTTTGCAATATTTTCAAATTCTGTTCTGAACCATACATCCGCAATTTCAAATGACTTTTTATCAAGATAGGAAAGAATGCCTGCATCAGTTGTGAAATCAAAACTCAGCTTATACGAACAAAGACATTGCTTTTTCAGACCGCTTTTTTTGTTCATTTCATTTTTGCCGTATTTGCCGTCACCGAGCAGCGGATGTCCGATCGATGCAAAGTGTGCCCTTATTTGGTGAGTACGACCCGTCAAAAGGTCAACCTCAACAAGGCTGAGATTATTGCGGCTTTTTAAAACATTATATTTTGTGCGGATCAATTTTGAACCATCCGTTTGTTTTTTACTGATGAAAACCTTGTTCTTTTTTTCATTTTTTATAAGGTATCCCTCAAGTATTCCGTTGCTTGGTTTCGGTGTTCCGTGAACAACGCAAAGATAATATTTGTGAAGTTCACGGTCTTTCATTTTTTGGTTGAGTATGCGCAGCGAGTCGGCATTTTTTGCTGCGATAACAATTCCGCCCGTGTTCCTGTCGATACGATTCACAAGCGCCGGAGTGAATGACGTTTCGTCAGCAGGATTGAATTCGCCCTTTTCATACAGATATCGTTTTATTCGTGTTATTAGCGTATCTATATATTCGCTGTCATCAGGGTGAGAGAGCAGACCGACTTTTTTGTTCAGGAGCATTATGTTTTCGTCCTCATAAATAATATCAAGACATTTCGATGCTGACATGAAGTCAAACCTTGTTTCGCTTTTTTCAAAAAACTCATCGTTGATGTACATGTCAACAATATCTCCGACGCACAGTCTTGTTGATATTTCTGCACGCTTTGAGTTGACCTTTATTCTTTTGATTCTTATGTATTTGTACATGAGAGCTTTCGGCAGATTCGGGAAACTCTTTGTCAAAAATTTGTCAAGCCGCTGATTGGCATCATTTTTTGTTATGGTGAAAGATTTCACTTTGATACATCCTTATAGTTTATTTGCTGAAATTATATCATATTCAGCGCTCGACAGCAAGATAAAAATATCTTTCGATTCAAATTAAGCAATATTTAAAATTTTTTTGATGATATCATTGTCATACTGCTTGATTTCATGTATAATTATCTTTAACACTACTGCAAGTTTATATAACTGCGAGGTATTTTCTATTATGAAAAACAGTAGCTTTGAATGGTTCAAACTCGATAATGCGGCGAAAATTTTTCCGGGGCAAAACTCGCGTTCATGGTCGAGCGTTTTCAGAATCGGACTTGATTTGAAAGAAGATGTCGATCCGATATTGCTTGAACGCGCACTCCACAGAATACTGCCGCGTTTTCCAACCTTTGATGTCAGAATCAAGCCTGCTTTCTTTTGGTATTATTTTGAAAAAAATCCAAATAATGCAGAAGTTTCACAGGATATTAAAAACTATTGCTATCGAATTAATTTTAAAGAAAACAAAGGCTTTCTTTTTCGTGTTTATTATTATGGCAAAAGAATTGCCGTTGATGTGTATCATGCTATAACCGACGGCTACGGCTGTACGGTGTTTTTATCCTCTCTTGTTGCTGAATATCTTCGACTTAAGGGTCATGATATATCGTGCGGAGAGTTTGTTCTTGATTCCGATGTAAAGCCGGAAATCAGTGAGGTTGAGGATGCATATTCTAAGTTTGCATCTTCCAAAGTTAAATATAATCGCCGCGACAAAACAGTATATCATGCCGTCGGAACGAAAATGCCTGCTCATATGTGCAACTATACTGCGGGCATCATGTCGTTCGAGCAGATACATGAAATATGCAAGCGCTATTCCGTTACGGTAACGGAATTTTTTGCCGCACTGATGATTGATATACATTACAGAAAGCAAAAAGGCGAAAATCGCATACAGAAAGAAGTCAGTGCACAGATACCGGTAAACTTGAGAAAGTTTTATCCCACAAAGACATTGCGAAACTTTGTTTTGTGTTTGAGGGTTAAAATGAATCCGCGAAAAGGCGAATATACTTTTGAACAACTGCTGAAAATTGTTGCATATCAGTTAAGACTTGCAAACGATGAAAAAGAAGTTAACTCAATGATGACGCAAAACCTTAAAATAGAAAGGAACGCTGTTGCCAGAGTAATTCCGCTTTTCATAAAAAATATGAGTGTTGCGCTGACATTTCTTCTCACCGGTGAGCAGACAACATCAACGCTTATTTCAAACATCGGTCCTGTAAAGATACCGAATGAAATGGCAGAGCATGTTGATAAATATATGTTTTATACAGGTCCCGGAAAACTTAATGCCGCAAGGTGCGGTGTTATTACTCTCGGTGATAAACTCGTTTTTACTTTTTCAGATTGTTATAGGGAAAATGACATTGAACGCGAGTTTTTTACAAGACTTGTTAAAATGGGTGTTCATGTTAAAATTGAAAGCAACAGAGAGTAATTTTTATTTCATGCCGTGCGGACTGCATCAGGGCATGAATTTTAACGAATAACAATTGCAGTCGGAAAGGCTATGGAGTTATTATGTCTTATTGTGTAAACTGCGGTGTGGAACTTGATGACAGTGCAAAAAAATGCGCTTTGTGCGATACGGTTGTTATCAACCCGTCAAAGCCTGACGCGGTTTCAAAAGCACCGTTCTCAGTTGATGAGCATATACCAAAACCGCTAAACCGCAAGTTCGTTGCATATATAATATCAATGACGATGCTTATCCCGAATATCGTTTGCTTTTTGCTGAATTTAACGGTATATGTAGGTCGGCATTGGGCGATATATGTCAATGCGACTTCGTTTTTGGTTTGGGTGCTTTTTGTGTTTCCTTTTTGCGCAGCAAAGCTGCGGCCTTATCTGCTCTGGCTTTTTGATACAATTGCGAGCTTTGCATATGTATACTTTTTCTTCGCGCTTGGGTATGAGCGTCAGATTGCCGGCTGGTTTTACACCTGTGCCATGCCAATAATTTCAGCGATATCACTTTTTGTTCTGATTTATATGATTTGGATAAGACGAAAAAAACGCCACTGGGTTCTTAAGGCGATCGCTGTCATGGCGGATATAGCCTTGGTATCGCTGATAACCGGACTTGTGATTGAACACGCACTTGCAGTTTCATATGCACTTGAAATAGGCTTTATTATTTTTATATCATGTGCAGTTCTGACAGCTTTTCTTGTTTATTGCTATGCAAGCAAAAGTATGCGCCGTTGGCTTGAAAGGAAGTTTTTCATTTAAATCGGATTTTGGTCGGAAAGAATTGGTAAACAAGATGGATAAATACGGGGTTTTGTCGCATTACTTCGGTTATTCCTCATTCAGGGAAGGGCAGGAAAAAGTAATCGACAGCATTTTAAGCGGAAGAGATACATTGGCGATCATGCCCACAGGAGCGGGAAAGTCACTGTGTTTTCAGGTACCTGCTTTGGTTTTTGACGGTGTGACAATTGTTGTTTCACCGTTGATTTCACTTATGAAAGATCAGGTCAATGCACTGATTCAAAATGGTGTAAAAGCCGCTTATATCAACGGTTCACTAAATGAAAGACAGATTGAACTTGCCATTTCACGTGCCGCACGCGGTGAATATAAAATCATATACGTTGCACCTGAGCGGCTGTTTACTTATACTTTCAGAAATCTGATGAACTGCATTAAGGTATCCTTGCTTTGTGTTGATGAGGCACATTGTGTGTCGCAATGGGGACAGGACTTTCGTCCAAGCTATCTGCAGATTAAGGATTTTGTCGATTCATTTTATGAAAGACCTATTGTATGTGCTATGACAGCAACGGCTACATACAGAGTCCGTGAAGATATTATCGATCTTATCGGACTTATAGATCCGTCCGAAACGGTTTTAAGTTTTGACAGAAAAAATCTTTATTTTGAAGCGATAAAGCCAAAGAGTAAGCCTAAA
Organism: Ruminococcus sp.; assembly: GCA_023665555.1. Classification (GTDB taxonomy): domain Bacteria; phylum Bacillota; class Clostridia; order Oscillospirales; family Acutalibacteraceae; genus UBA6857. The sequence goes on along the minus strand of JAMPDR010000013.1, from coordinate 8,292 downwards.
GAACTGCGTAAATATCTTGATCTTTATGCAGGCAGAAGCGGAATTGTATACTGTTCGTCACGAAAGCGAACGGAGGAACTTTTCGATTCGCTCAGTGCCGAAGGCTACAGTGTCACAAAATATCATGCAGGACTGACACCCGAAGAACGCAAACGCAACCAGGACTTATTTATAAATGATGAAAAAGAAATCATCATTGCCACCAATGCATTCGGAATGGGTATTGATAAATCGAATGTTTCATTTGTAATACACTATAATATGCCGGGTGATATCGAAAGCTATTATCAAGAGGCGGGACGTGCAGGCAGAGATGGAAATAATGCCGACTGCATATTGTTTTGCAATGCAATTGATATACGCACTCAGCAATTCTTCATTGACAATCCTGAGGAAAACGATGAACTTTCTCTTGCTGAAAAGGAGCATCTTCGCAAGTTGCGCATGACAAAATTGCAAGATATGATTGATTATTCATCGGGAAGAACCTGCCTGAGAAACTTCATGCTTAGATATTTCGGCGAAGAGGTCATTGGTGACTGCGGAAACTGTTCGGTATGTAACGGCAGATCGCAGTCAACCGATATTACGGTTGATGCACAAAAGGTATTTTCTTGTATTGTCAGAATGAAAAATGCTGAGAATATGAAGATACTTGCCGATGTGCTAAAAGGCAATACAGACGAATATATAATCTCAAGAGGTTATGATAAGCTGACAACGTTTGGAATAATGGAATCGGTTTCTCTTGCCAATGTGAATCAGCTTATAACACATTTGATTTCATCCGGCTATATTAAGCAAAGTGACGGCAACCTCAGACTAAACGAAAAAGCAAACGATATCCTGTTCGGTAAACGAAAAATATCTGTATCTTCAACATCAGATAAAATTCGGAACACAAGTGTTTCAGAACCTGATGTTGATCCGATTTTGTTCGGACGCTTGCGCGAACTTTGCATGAAGATTGCGAAAACTAAAAGTGTTCCTGCGTTTGTTATTTTCACTGATGCAACACTCAAAGCTTTTGCAGCGGTCAAGCCGACAACTTCAGCAGAGTTTCTGCAAATTTCCGGTGTAGGCGAAGCAAAACTGAAGAAATTCGGTGCAGTGTTCATTAAGGAAATCTGCGCTTATATTGAAGAAAATAGAGAATAAATTTAAACAGACTGCCTGTAAGGAGTATATAAACAGTTACTTTGTTATAGGCGGTCTGTTGCTTTTGCAGAATACTTTTTGATAAGCTGATGATTTTTGTTGAAAAAATTATCGGATAATGATATAATACAAATTATTGTTAAAATTTTGATTAATATTGGGTTTGTTCAATTGAAAAATTGACTGAAAGGATTGATTCGATGAGCAGAAAAAAGTGGTGTGTTTCATCTGTTGATAAAGATAAGGCATCAGAAATATCAGCCAACTTCGGCATTGATCCTTTTTCTGCGTTGCTGCTGGTTTCCAGAGGTATGACCGAGCAAGAACAAATTGAGGATTTCTTTGCGAAAGATTATGTCTTTTCTGATCCTTTTGAAATAAAAGATATGGACAAGGCAGTTGAAAGGATTCTTTCGGCAATTGATAACGGTGAAAAAATTGCAGTTTACGGCGACTATGATGCCGACGGTGTGACCGCAACATCAATTTTATATCTCTTCCTTGAAATCATCGGCGCAAATGTCATTGCATATATTCCCGACAGAAACACGGAGGGGTACGGTCTTAACAACGGTGCAATCGATCGACTTTATGAGCAGGGTGTTAACCTTATCGTGACAGTAGACAACGGAATTTCAGCCATAAATGAAGCTGAGCACATTTCCGAACTTGGTATGGATCTCGTAGTTACGGATCACCATAAAGTCGGCGCAAAACTTCCGAAAGCCGTTGCTGTTGTTGACCCGCACAGAAAGGATTGTCCGAGTCAGTTTAAAGAACTCGCAGGTGTCGGAGTTGCATTTAAACTTATTTGCGCACTTTCCGACGGTGAGTATGAGGAAGCGCTCGATTCGTTTGCTGATATCATTTCAATCGGCACTATAGGTGATGTTGTGTCGCTGACAGGTGAAAACCGTGCACTTGTTAAATACGGACTTCGCAAACTTAACGGCGGAGGTAACTGCGGCCTTGACACCCTACGCACATCTTGTATAAACTCAGGCAAAAGGCTCAATGCAACCAGTGTGGCTTTTTCAATTGTTCCGAGAATCAATGCAGTGGGAAGAGTTGACAAAGCAAGCGATGCTTTTCGTTTGCTCATAAGTGACAGCGTTGATGATGCCATGCAGATCTGCGAAAAAATAGAAGCTGCAAATGCCGAACGTCAGCGCCTTGAGCAGATAATCATGGCTGATGCAGAAAAGCAGCTTGAAGATAATCCCGATTGTATTTATGACAGAGTTCTTGTTTTTGACGGGCTTGATTGGCACGGCGGTGTTATCGGAATTGTTGCAGCCCGCTTTGTTGACAGATACGGCAAGCCGTGTATCGTAATTACAAGCGACGGAGAAAATGCCAAAGGTTCGGGCAGAAGCATTGAGGGATTTTCGCTCTATGATGCAATCAACAGCTGTTCGCAGATTCTGACTCACTTTGGCGGCCACACACTTGCGGCAGGTTTTGGACTGAAAAGCGTTGATATTGATACATTCAGAAAAGCGGTCAATGATTATGCAAAAACAGTTGAAATGCCTTTTGCAAAGACAGAAGTGGACTGTCGTCTGCGTCCGAATTTTATTTCTGCCGATATTCTTCCGATTATAGATTCGCTTGAACCCTTCGGTGCAGGCAACCCACAGCCGATTTTCGGTTTATTTTCAATGAAACTGCTTGCAGTTCAGCCAATCGGTGCAGGTAAACACATAAGACTTACTCTAAGCCGGAACGATACGAATATCACTGCTTTGAAGTTTGGAACTTCAATTGATAATTTCCCGTATCACAAGGATGATGTTCTTGATCTTGCTGTAAGGCTTGAAAAAAATGAATATATGGGCGAGGTTAAAGTCAGCATATACATAAAAGATATAAGGATGTCAGGTACTGATGATGAAAAATATCTTTACAGTGTGCGTCTTTATGAAAAAATTAAACGGGGTGACAGGATTTTGCGTACTGAAGCAGCTGATGCTCTTCCGGATAGAAAATTTGTTGCCGATGTATACAGATTTATTTGTGCTAACGGCGGCTGGAATTTTGACAGCGACGTTCTTTGCTATCGTCTCGGCGGAGACGGCTCTAATGCCTGCAAGGTTCTTATAAGCATTGATGTTCTTGCTGAACTTGGCATATTCGCAAAAAACGGCGAAAAAATTACAATAGCCAACACGTCAATTAAGGTGAATCTCGATGATTCAAAGCTTCTTAAATATCTTAAGAATTTGATTTAATTAACTATTTTATCCATTTGTTTCTTTTTGTGGGAGGCATAGCAATGCAGGAAGAATTTATTGAAAAACAAAATGACAACGGATTCCGGAAGTTGCTTGATTCTGTCAAAGCAAACAATTTTTCCGCTGCTGATACTGACAGAGTCATAAAAGCATATGAACTTGCTTCTTCTGCACATGAAGGTCAGAAAAGGCGTTCGGGTGAACCGTACATAATTCACCCGGTTGCTGTTGCACAGATTCTTGCCGATATGTGCATGGATACCGATTCGATTTGTGCGGCATTGCTGCATGATGTTGTTGAAGATACCGAGTATACATCCGAACAAATCAGAGAAATGTTTGGTGAAACAATCGAACAACTTGTTGACGGTGTAACAAAACTCGGTCAGATTTCGGTCAATGCAAGCCGTGAAGAGCAGCAAAATGAAAATGTAAGAAAAATGTTCCTTGCAATGTCTAAGGATATCCGCGTAATTATCATAAAACTTGCGGACCGTGTTCACAACATGAGAACACTGCGATTCATGCCGGAAGAAAAGCGCAGATATAAGGCAAGGGAAACGCTTGAAATATATGCTCCGATTGCACATCGTCTTGGTATACGTGCGTTCAAAGAAGAACTCGAGGACCTTGCAATAAGCTTTCTCGACCCCGTGGCTTATAAGGAAATTGCCAATACTTTGGAAACACAGGTTGAATCCCGTCAGACATTCCTTCAAAGTATCAAGGATCAAATAGGTGAGAGGGTACTCAGCGAAGTGCCAAATGCGCACATTTCGGGAAGAATCAAGTCAGTACACGGTATTTATCGTAAAACATATATGCAGGGCAGAACGATTGATGAAATTTATGACATCTATGCAGTCAGAATTATTGTTGATTCCGTTTTCGAGTGCTACTACAGCCTCGGCATTATTCATGATATGTATAATCCTCTTCCGGGAAGATTCAAGGACTATATTTCCACACCGAAGCCGAATATGTATCAGTCGCTTCATACAACTGTAATCGGTAAAGAGGGTATACCGTTTGAAGTGCAGATAAGAACATGGGAAATGCATCAGACCGCTGAATACGGTATTGCTGCTCACTGGAAATATAAACTCGGAATCGGGGGTAAGGTCAAGTTTGAAGAACGTCTTTCATGGATAAGGCAACTGCTTGAAAATCAGAAAGAAAGCGATGACGTTGAAGAAATTGTTAACGTTATCAAAAATGACTTTGCGTCAGAAGAAGTTTTTGCGTTCACACCAAAAGGTGATGTTATATGTTTGCCTGTCGGCTCAACTATAGTTGACTTTGCCTATGCTATACACTCGGCAGTCGGCTCGAAGATGATCGGCGCAAAGGTAAACAGCAGAATAACAACGCTTGACCATCAGATTGCAAACGGTGAAATTATTGAAATTCTTACTTCATCGCATCCGAAAGGGCCGAGCCGAGATTGGCTGAAACTTGCAAAAACAAGCAGTGCAAGAAGCAAAATCAAAAGCTGGTTCAAAAAAGAGCGCCGTGAAGAAAACATTGTTGAGGGCAAAGCTGAAGTTGAGCGCGAATTCAAGCGCAGCAATATAACTCTGCCCGAAAAACAAATGGAAGAATTCCTTTTGAAAATTGCCGAAAAAGAGAAGTGTAATACAATTGATGATTTATATGCCGCAATAGGCTACGGTGGAATATCTCTTATGAGAATACTTCCGAAAATCAGAGATATGTATACCAAACTGCTCAAGGAATTGGCTCCTCCGGAGGAAACACCTGTTGTTATCACTCAGCCAAAAAAAGTTTCAAAAACTCCGGAAGGTATTGTTATTGAGGGCATCGATAACTGTCTTGTTAAGTTCTCACATTGCTGTGATCCGCTTCCGGGAGATGATATAATCGGATTTATCACAAGAGGCCACGGTGTTTCAATTCACACAAGAAAATGTACTAATGTTCCGAAAGATATTGCAAGCTGTGCAGAGCCTGAGCGCTGGATAAAGGCATCATGGGCTGATAAGGTTGAAAGTTCTTATAGGGCAACCCTCACTTTGACATGCCTTGACAGAGTTGGTCTGCTTGCTGATTTGTCCGGTCAGCTTGCAACGATGCATGTTATGATTCATTCGCTCTTGTCAAAGGAAAGTAAGGATGGCAGATGCGTGATTTTAATGACGATTACCGTTAACGGTGCAGAGCACTTGAATAGCGTTAAGGAAAGACTGAAAAAGGTTAAGGGTGTTCTTCTTGTTGAACGCTCAGGAATGTAAGAGGTTTAATATGCCTTGTTCGGCTACAGCAAGGTGTACGAAAAAATTGACTAATTGATTGTAGTCGGAAAGGCTGTGGAGTTACAATGAAAGCTGTTATTCAGAGAGTCACAAGAGCAAAGGTGACTGTTGATTCAAAAATTATCGGTGAAATCGGCAAAGGATTTTTAGTCCTTCTCGGAGTTATGGATGGCGACACGGAAACACAGATGAAATTGCTTGCCAAAAAAGTTGCTGAGATTCGTATCTTTGAGGACGAAAACGAAAAGATGAATCTTTCACTTTCACAGGTGAACGGCTCGGTTCTTGTGGTTTCGCAGTTTACTCTTTGTGCAGATATCTCACATGGCAGACGGCCGTCATTTATTCCGTCAGCCGACCCGAAAACAGCCAATGAACTGTATCTCAAATTTGTTGATGAACTCAAATCACACGGCATTGCAAATGTTCAAACCGGAGAATTCGGTGCAGACATGGCGGTTGAACTTGTCAATGACGGACCTGTAACAATTATAATGAACACTGATGAATGGGAGAAAAAGTGATGTCTGTTTCAATAAGTAAAGTTGTTCTTGGTTTTATGGGAACAAATTGCTATCTCATAAAGGACGAACAAACACAAAGTGCACTTGTTGTTGACCCGGCAGTGTTTGACAATGAACTGATAACCTTGCTGAAAAACAACAATGTTCATTCTCTTGAATATATTCTTCTTACCCACGGTCACTATGACCATATACTCGGAGCAAAACAGCTTAAGGAAAATTACGGCGGGAAAATTGTTATCAGTGCCGATGATGCCGATTGTTTCACAAACGGAGATAAATCACTGCTTTCTCAGGTGTATGCAGTTGGCGAGCCACCAAAAAAAGCAGACGTAACTGTTCATGACGGTGATGAGATTATGTTCGGTGAAACAAAAATCAAAGTCATGCAGACTCCCGGTCATACTGAGGGCAGTGTTTGCTATATTATGGATGACATAATAATCTCAGGTGATACGCTCTTTGCAGGCACAGTGGGAAGAATGGATTTCCCGACAGGAAGTCCTTTGCAAATGAAAGCATCAATCAAAAAGCTTGGTGCGCTCAATGGACATTATAAGGTGTTTCCGGGTCACAATGAGGCAACAACGCTTGAATATGAAAAGAAAAATAACGTTTATTTTGGTTGAAAGGATAATATGCGGATGAGTATTCAGTCAAAAGATGGCCTTTCCCCGCATATAAAATAAAGATGAATCTTGTTACAGTTAATCATAAATATCATTATGAACTTGAAAATCTGGTAAGAGCGTTCTTTCCGAACGAAAAAATCAATGTGACACATGAACCCAACGATGAAACACGTGTTATCATTACCGAACTTGAGCAGAGAGAAAACGAGGCTCAGATAAATGTATCATATGATTTTGACGGAAGAAGCAGAGTCAGCGGAGCACTTTATCAAGCGTGTTTCAAAAAGGAAACTGAAACAGCCGAAAGCTATTATGAGAGAAAAATGGCTGTCATGCTTTTTGAATTGCTTTGCGATTACACAGGATACACTTTGCCGTGGGGAATTCTCACCGGTGTCAGACCCGCCAAACTTATGACAAAGTTGTCTGAACAGCTTGGCGAAAAAGGCGCATTGGAATATTTTCTTAAGGAGTTGCATGTAAGCGCACAAAAAGCGACACTTGCTGTGATGGTTGCAAGAGCAGAAGCGAAGATATTGAAAAAATCAAAGCCAAACTCATTCAGCCTTTATGTTTCAATTCCGTTTTGTCCGACGCGGTGCAGTTATTGCTCGTTTGTTTCTCATTCCAACAACAGCGCAAAAAAGCTGATGCCGCAATATGTTGAACTTTTATGCAAGGAAATCGAGCAGACCGGAAAAATCGCGCGTGAATTGAATTTATCCCTTGAAAGTGTTTATATCGGTGGAGGTACACCGACAGCACTTGATGCACAAATGCTCAAAAAGGTAACCGATGCAATAGGTAATAATTTTCACATTTCGGATGATATTGAATATACGATCGAATCAGGCAGACCCGACAGTATCACAAAAGAAAAACTTGACGTTATTTCTCAAAGCGGCGCGCAAAGAATCAGTATAAATCCGCAGACCTTTAACGACTCCGTGCTCGAAGTTATCGGCAGAAAGCACAGTTCACAAATGACCTGCGACTCGATGAAACTGGCACGAAAGTGCGGCTTTGATAATATTAATATGGATATTATTGCTGGACTTCCGACGGACACTCTTGATTCATTTGATAACACCCTCACAAAGGTGCTGTCTTTTTCTCCTGAAAATATTACCGTACATACACTTGCGCTCAAACGTTCATCAACACTTGTCACTGAAGATAAGGAAAAAGGAGATGCTGAAGCGGCATCTCAGATGCTCTCACTTGCTTTTGACAGACTTTTCAGTAACGGCTACCGTCCGTATTATATGTATCGCCAAAGCAAGTGTCTTGGCAACCTTGAAAATGTCGGTTGGGCAAAGAAGGGCTATGAATGTGACTATAATGTTTATATGATGGAAGAGTGTCACACAATACTTGCAGTTGGTGCAGGAGCGGTCACAAAATTAAAATCTCCGATTTCAAGTGAAATTGAACGTATTTTTAACTATAAATATCCGTATGAATATATAAA
>JAMPDR010000012.1 GCA_023665555.1 Ruminococcus sp. | reverse complement strand
TTTTTGCATAAAAAGAGAGCAAAAACATTATACTAAGAAAACGCTGATTAAATCGCCCAATTAAGTCAGCGGAAAAATTTATAAGTTGTGTTACACTAATCAGTGTTTTCTTAAAGCAAGTTTATCTGCAAGTTCTTTTAAAAATTCCGCATCATCACCAAAAACAGCAAGATCTGCTTTTGCTTCGGCAGTAAGTTTATCGGAAAGTTTTTTTGATTCTTCAAGACCCAAAAGTGTGACATAGGTTGATTTGTTGTTTTCCGCGTCACTTCCTACAGGTTTGCCAAGTGTTTCTTCATCAGAAGTAACATCAAGGATATCATCAACAATTTGAAACGCTTGGCCTACTTTTTCTGCATATGCTTCAGCCGCTTTCATCATCACATCATTTCCACCTGCTGCAATAACCCCAAGCACAGCAGCAGCCTTTATTAATGCGCCTGTTTTCAGTTCATCCATTTTTCTAAGTGTTTCTATACCGACATTTTTACCCTCGCTTTTCAGGTCAATAACCTGTCCTCCGATCATTCCGCAGCAACCCGAAAGTGAAGATAAAACTTCAATGGCTTTTATTGCACGAGCCGGATATGTGGCGGCAAAGCTGCTTTTCGAAATAACTTGAAACGCATATGTTAAAAGACCGTCACCGGCAAGCAAAGCATAATTTTCACCATATTTAATGTGACATGACGGCTTTCCGCGACGCATATCATCATCATCCATACATGGCAAATCATCATGTATAAGCGAATATGTGTGAATCATCTCAATTGCACACGCAAGCGGAACTGCGTCTTCGATCTCACCATGGCACAGTCTGCAAAATTCAAGTGTAAGCATAGGTCTGATTCGTTTACCGCCGTTTCTTACACTATATTTCATAGCATCGCAAACAACCGGTTCGTTATAGTCACAAACAGGCATCTCTTTTTCAAGTGCCGCATTGATTATTTCGATGTATTCATCAGATGTGTATGCTTTATTCATCCGCTTCATCTCCGTTCATGTCCATTTCAGACAAATCGGTTATTCTTTGCTTTGCGGCGCTGAGTGCTTTATTGCAAAACGCAACAAGTCGCACACCCTCTTCATATATTTTCATTGATGCCTCAAGATCACATTCGCCGCTTTCAAGTTCATCCGTTATTTCTTTAAGTCTGAGCATTGCTGAATCAATTGTATATTTATCCATAATTAGTTACCTTTCAAAATTAAGAAGTTATTAAATATCTGATATTTTATTTCAAACTATCGTTTAAAACAACACTGTCAACAACGCTGTTAATATATCCGTCATTGACACGAAGTTTGATTGAATCTCCGCTTTTTACCTGCTTAACCGATTCAACAGTGTTGCCCTGTTCATCTGTTGCAACACTATAACCTCTGGCTATTATTTTTAGCGGACTTGCGTATTCAAGTTTAACTGCTTGTGACTGCAAAACCGATTGATATTTTTCAAACATAATTTTTAATGATGAATCAAGTTTTTGTCTATAATACTCGGTATTGCTTAAAAGAAGTTCAATTTTTCTTTGCGGACTTAAGCCATCAAGAATTTTTTCAACGCTTAACAATTCCAGTTCATATCCCGAAATACTTTTTTCAACTGCATCATACATTGAATCGAGTATTTTATCAAGGGTATATAACAATTCTCTGCAATCAGGCACTGCAAGTTCAGCGGCGGCCGATGGTGTCGGTGCTCTAAGATCGCTGACAAAATCAGCAATTGTGTAATCAGTTTCATGTCCGACTGCGGAAATAATCGGTATCTTTGATTCAAAAATTGCATATGCAACTTCTTCTTCATTAAATGCCCATAAATCCTCAATTGAACCGCCGCCTCGGCCTACGATTATAACATCGGCTGCCTGACGGTCATTAAATTTCTTAATAGCCGCGCAAATCTGCGGTGCAGCATTATCACCTTGCACCTGAACAGGCTCAAGGACAATTTTTGCATAGGGATATCGTCTGCCGAGAACATTTATAATGTCACGTATCGCTGCCCCCGTTGGTGAAGTTATTACACCCACAGTTTCCGGAAAACGCGGTATTGCTTTTTTGTATTCATCATCAAACATACCGAGCGAAAACAGCTTTTTCTTAAGCTGTTCATAAGCAAGATTAAGTGCGCCTACACCGTCGGGAGCAATATCTTCTGCATAAAGCTGATAAACTCCGTCACGCTCAAAAACTGAGATATTACCTCTGATAATAACGCGCATACCGTTTTCAATTTGAAATCTGACTCTTTCGGCAGCACTTCTGAACATTACAGCTTTTATGGCTGCCTTTTCATCTTTTAAGGTAAAATAGAAATGTCCCGTACGATAGTGATTGGTAAAGTTTGATATTTCGCCGCTGACATATATATTTTTTAAATTATAATCACCGTCAATAATTGACTTGAGATATGTATTTATTTGTGAAACTGTCAAAACTGATGACATTGTTAATCCTCTTTATCTATAGAAAGTTATGATTACTCAAAATCTTCCATTTTGAATTAATCAAAATTACATTATTTTTTATGCTTTAAATATGCTGCTATTGCAACACCTGCCGCGTTATCAGCTGAAAACTCAGGGTCAGCAAAAACTGCGGAATACTTTTTGGTGAAATGTTCACGTATAATACTATTCGACATAACTCCGCCTGCATAAACAAGCTGCAGTGAGCCATACCGAGATAAAAGACCATCGGTCATACTTTCAAGTGACGCAGAAATATATGCAAGGCAATATGCAGCAATATCCTCTTGCGGTTCACCCTGCTCAATCATTTTTTTGCACTTGTTTTCAACACCCGATAATGAACAGTTGCCATCTTTGATGGAAGGCTTGATCTTAAATGTTTTCCTGCTGTTTAGTGCCAGTTTTTCAAGTGCAGATCCACACGGAAAACTTAAATCAAGCATAAGGCCTACTCGGTCAACAGCCTGTCCGGCCTTTAAATCAAGCGATTTTGCAACTAAAGTACACGAAAAAATATTTTCTTCATCAGGTTCAACCAAAACCGCTTCCGTTGTTCCTCCTGAAAGATGAAACGCAATAAATCGACTGTCTATAAGATCAAGCCTGTTTGCACTGTAAAGCGCAGCTAAGATATGTCCGTGCTGATGCGATGTCAAATACAGCGGAACATTCATCACACTTGAAATACATGACGCTGTATTTTTGCCGACAAGAAAGCATGGCATATATGAGCCTTCAGCAAGTCTGGGATATGCTGATACAGCAATTGCATCAGTCTTTATGTCATTATCTTTAAACAGCTGATTGCATATCTCCTGTAGCTGAACCGTGTGATGAAAAACAGCATCACTTTGCCGCAATCCTTTTTCGCCCTTTTTTACCGGCAAAAGTTTTTTGCAGTGTGATATCTTATTTTCATCCGGATAATAAACAGCAACCGAAGTAGTATAATTGCTTGTGTCAAAACCAATATAAGCCATTATTTTGTTTTCTTTCTTGCAACCGAACCGAGAACACCGTTAATAAATGCGGCATCCTCGGTTGTTGAATATTTCTTTGCTATTTCAACTGCCTCATTTATTGCAACACCGTCAGGAATATCATCACAAAATACAACTTCGCATATGCCGAGCCTTAAAATTGCTCTTGAAACCTTTGAGATTCTGGATGCCGACCAACCGACAAGATTATCGGCGATCATTTCATCAATTTTCTCAAGATTATCAAAAACTCCGCTCAAAAGTTTATTTGCAAATGAATTAACCTTATAATTTTCCGATTCAGCCGCTACTGCAATGATATCTTCAATCGGGGTTTCCTGCTGAAAAAGCTTTTCAAAAATTATAATGAAAGCTACTTCTCTTGATTCACGTCTTGTCATAAACTATCCCTTTCGACATCTTATTTTTATTTATACATTCCTGTTCATTATACCACAAATTTTGAATCGTACAACTATTTTGTTTCAATTATTGTTAAATTTTCTGCAGAAATATCCGTATTTTTTTCAATTATTTCAGTTATTTGAAGTAAAATTGAATCATTGAGTGTATTTTTTTGCAAAATTACCTGTGCATTGTTGTCATTTATTATCACAAGACACTCACCATTGGTTTTTGCCGTAATAAGATTTTCGCAATCTGTTTCAGCTTTTAAACTGTTCTGATAATCGGACAGCAGTAAATTAATTTTTTCTTTATCAAGTTGTGTGATATTTTCTGTTTCCAATATATTTTGAATTTCTTCAATTGTTTTGTCATGCGTTTGAGTCCTTTTCAATTTTGCATCGGCAAAATAATTTTCGTTTTCAACATTATCATCGGCTGTAGTTGTTTCATCGTCAGACTCCGATGTTACCTGAACACTGCCCGCAACAAGAAGTGAATCACCTAAATTTCCGCTTACCTGCTGTTCATAACCCGATACTTCCTGTTGCTCCGACTTATCGGGTGACGAATAATACCAATTGACTCCGACCGCAGCGGCAAGTGCAATAATGAGCGTTGCGGTCAAAACCTGTTTCTTTTTTACTAACATTCCTATGTGTCCTCCTTAGTCGGCCATTGCGGCCACGCTTATTTTTGTTGAATTTATATTAAAAAGGGCTGATATCATTGAGATAATCTGTCCTTTGACAACCGAGTTGCTTCCACCGTCACAAACAACGGCAACACCTCTTATTTTCGGATAAATATCTTTCACCTTTAAGCCTTCCTCACCGTTATCGCTTTTTATAATGATATGCTCACTTTTTGTTTTTCTTTCCTCTCCGCCATCGATTTCACTGTCAACGTTTTCATCAGTATCAGATGCAAATACCGATTCCTGTGATGACTCAAATGTCAGCATGACCTTAACACGTCCCGCACCGCTGATCTTTTCAAGTATATCAGTCAGTTCTTCAGTCATTTGCATTTCAATATCTTTTTCGACTATCGGCTGAACATGCGCTTCACTTTCTCCCAGTTCTGAGAATAACAAAATCAGCATACCTAACACTCCAACCAATATGATTATAAACAGCTTTTTATCAGCAAATATTTTAGTTTTGCATGCTGTGGCAATTGCCTTGATATTGGGTTTATCCATCTTCTTCACCTTTAATAAAGTTTATCGTTGCTTCGTTTCCGATACAATCTTTTATAATGTTTGTTATCGCATTTTTGTCTGATTCTTTGCTTTCATAAACAGTTACTTTGTAAACGGTAATATTATCATCGGTTGCTGAGCACTTGACTTTAATGTCACCATAAACTAAGCCATCTTCATCAAGTTTGCTTTTGATTGCATTTTCTATTCCCGTTATCGCTGCTTGAATTATCAGGTCATCGTTTTTTTCGCTGAACTGTTCACTTATATCGTCAGTCATACTTAAAATTTCTTTCAGGCTGAAGTCGATAACTTCGGATCTCATAAAAGGCAGTGCCACAGTATATAGTATCAAAACTCCAATCAGTACGCTGTAGGTCTTTTTCAGCTTTGATTTTGGAATCAGGCATACTATCACTCCTGCCGCAACCGAAATAACACTCATCGTTATAATCCAATTATTTATATCTTCCATGTCAACTGCCGCCTTTCAAACTGAGCATAAGGCCTGTGGAAATAACAAGCACGAAAGTATTCAAAATAACAAGCAGAAGCAGAAATTTGATGCCTGAGCAAAAACATTTGAAAAGAGTTGCACTTTTATCCATACCAAGACATTCACTTGCCACGGATAGTACACTCATTGATATGTAATAGACCAGTGATTCAACTATGGCAGGAATATTGATTATAACGACTGCCAAAATTCCGATTACAGCAACAGAACCTTTAATAAGATTTATACTGCCGAGAAGAGATGAATATGCATCAGTTATTGCACTTCCGACAATCGGAATAAAACTGCTTATCAAGAATTTGATACCCTTTATGCTGACGCTGTCAACCGCTGCGGCCATGATTCCTCTTATTGAAAGGATTGATGCGAACATTGTCGAAAGAAAGCCTATTGCAATTGAAATACATTTATTGAAACCTGAAACAAATCTGTTTGTATTGACACCGCTATTTACTGAAAAAGCAATCGAAAGACAGAAAAATCCACCTATAATTGAAACAGCAAAGTTATTTGAAAAAGCTGATATTCCCTCAGATACTGCCAAAACAACAGTGTTATAAGTCAACGCAGTTGCTGCATTTCCGCTCAAAGCAATCAGCGAGGCAAAAATCGGTATGTAAGCTGTCATAAATTTGGCGCTCAGATCCATCACTGACAAAACACTGTTGATCGCCCCCGAAAGACTTCCGACTGTCAGCAAAGTTATTGCCGAAGCCGTAATCAGATTTATATAATCCTCATTGCCGCTCACACCCGTAACGCTCTGAATAACAGCTGTTATAAGCAGTACGCACATCATTAGAAAAAAACTTTTGAATGCCGATTGTGCCTTTTCCTTTATATTACTTGAAAAATAAGCAATCAGAGAGGAGAATGAAGCGTTATAAATCTGCTGTGCATTAAGTGAGTCTATACCCATTGAATCAAGAGCAGATAAAGTATCATCATCCAAAATGGAGAACAAATCATCAGCTGTATTTTGCAATATCTCGCTTTCACTGTTATCAACGCACCACGCTGTCAAAGATAAAGAACACAAAAGTGTGATCAGCATCAAAATAAAAACAAATATCTTTTTCATATCTACTTCACAAATGCAACCGCAGTTTTCAGCAGTTCCTCAATTAACGGCAATGCCAAAATCAGAATAACTGCTCTGCCACCGAATTCTACAGCGTCTGATATTGCTGCGTTTCCGCTTTCTCGGCATATATCACTCACAAAATGAGTCATGATACAGATTATTGCAGCTTTCAGCATTATTTCAATTATCGGCTGAACATCAGAAAGTTCTTTAGCATATGACAAAAAACTTTCAAGACGGCTTGATATTGTACTTATGACAACACCGCTTACGATTAACAATGCAGCTATCTGAACGGCAACAGCATATTCTTTTCTGTTATCTTTGAGCAGTAGTGAAATAAGAGAAGCTAAAATGCCGATTATTATAATTTTAAATATCATCTCAAAAATCCATCATCTTTTTCACAGCTTCAAACAAATTTGAAATTTCAGGTATGAGCATCAAAAGAACAATTATTACACCAGTCAATGTTGTGAAAGTTGTATACTCGCTTTTATCTGCTCTGTTCAGAACCTGATTAAGAACTGAAACAATCAAACCCACTGCTGCAATTTTAAAAATCAAATCTATTTCCATAGCTTTCTCCATTTTAATGTGTTAAATCAGCAAAACAAACATTCCGATTCCGCAAAAAACACCAAGGTATACGCACATACCCGAATAATTCTCGCTTTTTGAACGTGCATTTTTTAAAAATTGGTTAAAATAACCTATATACATCTCCAGCATGCTTATCTGTCCGCCGCAATCACTTGTTCCTAAAATGCTGCCCAGCTGCAACAATTTGTCCTTTTCCTCACTCGTATATAATGATGTAGTTTTCACACTGCCGCTCCATGCGGACGGAAAGTCAAGACCGCTACGCAGTTTACGGCAACACTCATGAATAAAATTTATTGACAAATACGGTTGTGAATCAGAATACTTATATATCATTTCATCAAGCGGCAGTGCCAGATATTCAAAATCAAGTTTCATACTTTCGAGCATCAAAACTGTTTTTTCAAGCAATGATGTTCGTCTTTTAAGATGCAGCGAAAGATGTATACCCCAAACTGTCATCACTGTAAATACCGCAGCGGCGGCGATATATTTCATCTCTTAACTCACCTGCGTCATATATTTGTTCGATTTTTCCCGGTTTACCGCTGCCAAGCATAACTATCTTGTCAAACGAATATGTTTCAAGCAAGCGCTCAATCTGCGGCCTTGAAACCAGTTCCGAAAAGTTTGATGCATGAACAGTTACTATGAATCGTACACCTGTGTTTACACCGAGTCTTATCGCTTCAACTTCATCAAGAGTGCCGATTTCATCACAGGCAATTATTTGCGGCGACAATGTTTTTAGCGCTGTCATAATTGCGGCCTGTTTCGGATATGAATTTAGAACATCGCAATTGAAACCGATATCTCTACACGGAATACCGCCACTTACGGCAGCAATTTCTTCACGCTCATCAATAACAGAAATCTTATAGCATTTGCCTGTGATACCACTCGAAAGTTTTCTTATCAGATCTCTAAGCATTGTTGTTTTTCCGCTCGATGGCGGTCCTGCAATGATTAGGCTGTTTGCTTCATTTTTAAAAAAGCGCTGCATAAGCTCGTCTGCACAATTTTTAACTTCTCTTGCTATTCTGATATTCACCGATGAAATATCACGCACACTTGATATATTTCCGCTGCTGTCGCAAACAGCCGTTCCTGCAATACCTACACGATGTCCGCCTTTCATGGTAACATAGCCGTTAGCAATACTGCTTTGGTGCGTATGTACGGAATAACCGCAGATCCTTTTAAAGGTATCAGTCAGTTCCTGCTGAGTAAGAATCACAGTGTTATTTTTAATCACCATGCTTACGGTTGAATCATCATTGAAAAAGGCACTTGAATATGAGCCGAAAAGTATTACCGGTCTATTTGCCCTAAGTCTTATTTCATATGTACGTTTTTTCGTTCGTTCATCTAGATTCATAAGCAGCTGACGTATATTCGGAGAAATCATACTTATTGCCGCGTCAAAGTTGTTTTGATTTTCCTGTATCATAATTTCACCTTTTGATGCATATGACCGACATACACATACACCCTTTCTTTATTCTGAACTTCACCTTTTCGGTGTTATATTAAAGATTATGAGAGCGTGTCCAAGGTTAGAACAAAAATGTATCTTGAATTTAGAAAAAAATATTGAAGATTTAGGTAAATTAATGTATTATATATATTATTCAGTTAAATACATAGGAAAGAAGGCTAATAATGAACAAAAAAAAGAATATTTTTTACAACAATAGGTTCATTCTGATTTCATTTTTCGCTGCAGCGTTGACCATGATGGTGGTATTCCTCATCACAGGTGTTTATCCTGTCGGCGATAAGACCATATTACGAATGGACTTATATCATCAGTACGGACCTCTGTTTGCCGAATTACTCGACAAAATCAAAAGCGGCGGAAGTTTTTCTTATTCATGGGTTTCCGGCTTAGGCAGTTGTTTCCTCGGAAACTACTTTAACTATCTTTCCAGTCCGCTCGGCGCAATCGTTGTCTTTTTCGGTCATGAGCATGTAACAGAAGCTATAGCTGCAATGATAGTAATAAAAGCCGCTCTTTCAGCAGGAACTTTTACATTCTATCTTAAGAAATCACAACGCAATCACTCCATTATCACAGCATCATTTGGTATTCTATATGCTTTTTGCGGCTATATGCTCGCATATTACTGGAATATCATGTGGCTTGACGCCATGGTGCTGTTGCCAATCGTTCTTGTCGGAATTGAAAGAATCATCAATCACGGCAACATTTGGACATATCTCGTTGCTTTGACACTCACTTTCCTGTCAAACTACTATATGTCATACATGCTTTGCCTGTTCTCAGTGATTTATTTCATTTATTACTATGTCACTAATTATTCACGCGGAGCAGTTCTTGACCCGAATTTTGTTGCTGTTACCAAAAAAGGCAAAACGAAAAAAGTTACACTTCGCAACAGTAGGTTTTTCAGAAGCGGCCTTTTGTTTGCTTTTGCATCAATCCTTTCAGCAGGACTTATTGCTTTTATGCTGATTCCTGTTTATAACATTCTCAGTTCTTCATCAGCTACCACGGGTACATTCCCGACTGATTTCAGATCATATTTTAAATTTTTCGATTTTCTTGCAAATCATTTTGCATCAATCACAACAACTATCAGAAGCAGCGGCGATGATGTTATACCCAACGTTTACTGCGGTGTGCTCACTATTATACTTGCTCCGCTTTTCTTCTTTACAAAAAGCATTTCAAAAAAAGAAAAGCTTACCACACTTGGTCTGCTTGCATTCTTATATATATCATTTAACTTCAATTTCATGAACTATATTTGGCATGGAATGCATTATCCAAACGACCTGCCCTATCGTTTCTCATTTATCTATTCATTTGTTCTTCTGCTGATTGCATATAAAACATTCATCAGACTGAATGAATTTACGTCAAAGCAAATAGGTGTTATGGGTGTAGCAATCGTTGCTTTTGTGTTCATCACAGAAAAAGTTACATCAAAAAATGCAACAGATTCAACCATATATATCACGTTGATCTTCACGGTGTTCTATGTTCTGCTCTTGACGCTGTTCAAAAACAAAAAATATGAAATTGCATCACTTGCAATTTTGCTTTGCGTCTGCACATGCAGTGAAGCTATCATTGCAGACACATCTGCATTTCCTAACAATATCACATATGACTCATATGTTTCAGATTATTCAGATTTCCGAGAACTTAAGGATAAACTTGACACCATTGAGCAAGATGAATTCTATCGCATGGAACTGACAAGTCTGAGAACCAGAATGGATCCCTGCTGGTTTGGCTATAACGGTGTTTCGGTTTTCTCATCAATGGCAAGCGACAACCTTTCGAAACTTCAGAAGAAGCTTGGCATGATGGGCAATACGATCAACAGCTATACCTACAATCCGCAAACACCGGTTTACAATATGATGCATTCTCTGAAATATATTGTCAACAATGAAACTCCGAATGTACTCACAGATAAATACTACACTTATGTTGCAACTGTTGATAAATTTGAGGCCTATTCAAATAACTATTATCTTCCGATTGCATTCTGCGCTGATCAGAATCTCAGTGAATGGGACTACGGCGGAGATGGTAAAAATACAGATGTTAACCCGTTCCATATTCAAGGCGATTTCTTCAATAAAGCGACAGGCTGCGGAGATCCATTTGTATATGTACCTATTTCATATATCAGCTATAACAATGTTAATCCTTTTACGGAAGACATGAACATGAATTCTTTCCAATATAAAAAGATAACAGAAAACACAGATGCATCTGCCGTATTCAATATCACTGCACAGCAGGACGGTAATATATATATATTCTTCAAGGTTGACGGCGGCAGCGAAAAAACCATTTCGGTTAATTCAAAACTCGGTACAATTACACATAATGCAGGTCAATATTGCATACTGGATCTCGGCGAATATAATAAGGATGACAGCCTTTCAGTAACAATACCGTTCGAAAGCAACAGCGGCAATGTTAAACTTTATGTCTACACTATCGATGATAATATTCTCAACAAGGGATATAAAAAACTCAGCAATGAAGGTATGAACATTGAAACATTTGAGGATACGCTCATCGAGGGCACAATAACCGCTAAAACAGACAGACTGCTTTACACATCAATTCCGTTTGACTATGCATGGGGTGTATATATTGACGGAAAGAGAGTTTCAGATGCAGATCTCCTTAGGGTCGGTAACGGCTTCTTAGGTGTATATCTTGAAAAGGGCAACCACGAAATTAAGTTTGAATATACTGCTCCGGCAATCGGCACGGCTGTTAAAATTTCCGTTTTCTTTGCTCTCATTCTGTTGATATATATTATCTTCACTGTTCGTAGAAAACGTTCAGGCAAGAAAGCAAAAAATCCCGCTTTTGCAGGAATAGATGCTTCATATAAAGAGTTTATCATGCTCAAGCCAACAACTATAAAGACGTCTGCGGCCATTATTAAAGCGGATAGTGATGATGAAGGACCAAAGCGTGAAGTATTTGCGCCAATTAAAACAAAGCCTGTCATAAAAAGAGAGGTTTTTGCTCCGCCGATAATTGACTCGGCTGAGGTTGAAGATGAAGCAGAAATAATTGACTTGGATAATATAGAAGTTGATATGTCTGTTAATACTGACACAGATACAACCGCTGATTCAGATGATAACATCTAATTTCGCGTAATAAATTAAATAACAAACAGCAGTTAACGATTGAAAATTCGTTAGCTGCTGTTAATTTATATCTTTATTTCAAACAACCCATTCCATGTGCTGACAAGACATCTGCCATCATTGAGCCATTGGACATCAGATGGAAATTCAAAGTTAAATCTGTTGACAATATTTTTCGTTTTCAAAGAAACGATTACAATCGAATCATTATAAGTAATTGCAATATAATTGCCATCATGAGATAATGAAAATTTCTGTAAAATATCATTTTTATGTGCAGCGAAACTAACAGATTCTATAAAATCTTCAACGGTCCCGTTGCTGATATTAATTTTAATGATTTTTGTTTTTGAGCCTTCCCCACAACTTACTGAAACGGATAAAAATAAGTTATCGCCTATATTGTCGCAATCAAAACCAAATTTGCCGACGCACTCAATGTAATTAGATACACAAAGCCTACCCTCTTGCATATCACACACGTAAATTCCGATTATATCTTTTTTGTAATCGCAGCCAACTACAGCAAATTTGCCATAATCAAAATTAATAAGATAGCGCATTGTTAAATCAGACGGATTTTTTAAAATCGGATTAAAGTTGTTGCTTTCATCAATGCATATAACGTCGCCGTTTTTATTAATATAAATGAAATCATTTTCATTTGCAATAACAGACATATGCCATGGTTCATATTTAAGAAAGAACTTCTGTATTACTTTCTCAGTTTCAATGTTAATCAATAAAGACTTACCACTTGTATTCATTAGCGGGGCACGCTTTTTATCCTTGCTTATATTAAAACAAGACATATTTCTGAGAAGAGGAGATTTATACTCAACGTTCCCGGTTTGAGTATTGAAAAGCAATCCCCGGCCTCGGGACAGCAAATATGTATATTCACTGTCAATCCTTTCGATAGAATATACACACGATCCTAAAATTTTTTCAACTGACATTATATCTCCTCATTCAACTTCAAAATAGTTTATAACATAATTATTACGACTGATTATTTTTGCCATTTTCGATGATTCAATAACCTTTCTGAAATTGCTATCAAAATGTATATAACCATTTATAGATTTTGACATCGAAATCAAAAGTGCTGTTAATGCAGCCGTTATAAGGCAAATAATCACTGATAAAAATGAAAAATCCCAAATCAAGCTATACATACTCCCAACAGTAAGGATAAAGCAAATTACTGCAAGCGGAAGCGTACATATTGCGCTAAGAATATATAATCTGCTTTTATCTGACTTTTTGTGGTAATCATATGTACATGTGTCAGATTTGCTATCTGCAACATGTAGTAAGCTGAAAATGCTGAACAACATGAAATGATATTTCTTTTCGATTATATCGATTTTTCTTATACCGGTCGGCAATTCATAAAATAAATCAAAAGCAATATACAGCAACGGACCTATCATACACATATTTCTGACGGTTTCTTTTGATAAGAACTTTCCAAGATAAAGCTTTGAAGAACTTATATCAGACTGAAAAACATGTAATTTATTGTTGCTTTCATCCATTTCAATTATTATCTTATCGCCTACGCTAACTTTATAAAAAGTTTCTTTATATTCAACAGTCAATGTACTTGCGGTTTTGTTGTTGATCGCTATACTTTTCATTTTGTTCTCCCTTTCATTTTGATAATTTAAGTATAGCAAAAATCTATGGCTATGTCGAGATATTAATGATTAAAAATAAAAAACAATGTCCACAATATTTTTGGGAGTGATTTATTTGGATTATTTACAAGTTTTTCTAACAACAATTTTATCAGTAGTTGTATTATTTGCAATTACTCGAATTTTAGGTTACAGACAGCTTTCGGAAATGAGTCTTTTCGATTATATCAATGGTATAACAATAGGTTCAATCGCCGCAGAACTTGCTACTTGCGAAAAGAATGAAACCGGTACAATTTTGTTTTCTATGGTTATATACGGTATTGCAACATTACTTCTTTCGTTCATGACGGATAAATCAATGATTTTGAGAAGATTTATAACCGGAAAGCCGATAATTCTTCTTGATAAAGGTAAGTTATGCTATAAAAATTTCAAAAAAGCTCGTCTTGATATCAATGAATTTCTTATGAAATGCCGTAATAACGGATATTTTGATTTATCACAATTGGACACTGCCATTCTGGAACCCAACGGCAGAGTAAGCTTTATACCAACATCACCAAATAAACCTGTTACTGCATCTGACATTGAAGTTCAGCCACAGCAGGAAACTATCCTGGCGGATGTTATAATTGATGGCAAAATAATAGAAAGCACTCTTAACACCTTGGGGAAAGATAAAAAGTGGCTGACAAAAACTTTATGTGATCAAGGTATAACGGATGTCAGCAAAGTTTTTCTTGCAACATGCGATAATACCTTCAAAATTACATGCTATGAAAAAAGCAGTAAAACACCATCTGATATACTTGAATAAAAACTCAAAATTTTCCATTAATATATCAAGTGATTTTAATCAAAATAATTAATGCAAACGCAAGAAAACATTTGATAAGGAGTGTTAAGTATGTCTAAGAACGGTAGCTCAAAGAGCATGGTTCCCGAAGCACGTGAGGCTCTCGACAGATTTAAGATGGAGGCTGCTGCTGAAGTAGGCGTAAACCTCAAGCAGGGTTACAACGGTGACCTTACTTCTCGTCAGGCAGGTTCAATCGGCGGTCAGATGGTTAAAAAGATGATCGAGTCTTACGAAAAGAACATGAAATAACTGCGATAATCACGCTGCGGTGAATGAGAATTTACTCATCCACCGCTTATTTTATGCTTATTGTATTAATCTAATCAAACTTTCCAACAATATCATAGGTGATGAATAATGGAAATATTGATTTGCACTTTAATCGGCTATTTATTAGGGTCTTTTCAAAGTTCATATGTCTTTGTAAAAATGATTTACAAAACCGATATAAGAAATGTTGGTTCCGGTAATGCAGGCATGACAAACACACTCATGAATTTCGGGAAAACGACAGCCATGTTAGTCTTGTTTTGCGATATAATGAAAACTATCATCGCAACTCTTATATGTACTGTCATAATGCCTAAAGCTGACAGCCTTTCCGTTATTTCAATGACGTGCCTAGGTGTGGCTCTTGGACATAATTTTCCGTTCTGGCTCAAATTCAAAGGTGGAAAAGGTGTTGCTGTGGCAGTTGCAACCGCGCTGGTTCTTGATATACGCATTTTTCTTATTGCAATTTTTACCGCCGCAATATTTTCGTGGCTTACAAAATCAGCATCTTACGGCTCTTACACCTTTGCGATTATGATTTTCATATGTTCAATGGTGCTCGGTTATAAACCGATAATCTGGCTTAGTATATTGATCCAGAGTTTCATGATTACAGCACTGCATGCGGCTCGTAAAAAAGAAAAAGCCGAAATTATATGACAAATTAAATATGCGGGTAAGAGTTTTCTTCAAGTAGATTCTTACCCGCATATTAAAATTATTTTATGAAATAAGTTCTTGTTTCATATGGCTTTGTGACGAAACCGTTGTGGACAACAGGAGCACTGTTATAGTTTGAAAGTACCAGTTCAGCTTTGCTAATATCAAATTCTTCGGGTGACACCTTAAAGTTGAGTTCTGCATCAGTGAATGAGTTAATAACGAGCAATTTCTGACCCTGATAGGTTCTGATATAGGCGAAAATATTTTTTGATGTTTTCAGCAATTTGAAATCACCGTACTTAACGATATCATTTTCCTTTCTGAATTTAAGAAGCTTTCTATAATAATTCAGAATTGAATTTTCATCAGCCTCAGCCTGTTCAACATTGATGTCGGTATAGTTCGGGTTCACTTCAAACCAAGGCTCATCAGCTTCGGTAAATCCTGCATTCTTCGCTGCCGACCACTGCATTGGTGTTCGCGCATTGTCGCGCGATGCATATTTGCAGATTTTCATGGTGAATTTATCAGTAAAACCAAGCTTTCTGAAAAGCTGATAGGTATTTACTGATGAAATATCCTTATAGCGATCAATTGTCGGCAAGTTCGCATTAAGCATACCGATTTCCTGACCCTGATATATGAACGGTGTTCCGCTTTGAAGAATATACATAGTGCCAAGCATTTTACCGCTTTCAACTCTATATTTCTCACTGCCGTAGCGGCTGATAATTCTCGGCTGATCGTGGTTTTCAATGTATAATGCGTTCCATGCTTTACCATAGAGATCATTTTGCCAACGGGCATAAACTTTTTTGAGTTTTTTCGGATTGAACGGTGTTTTTATCCAGTTAGTAATAATATTATCAGCTGACATGTGCTCAAAATGGAACATCATATTAAGCAGCTGATCGTCACCCTCTTTAATAAATTTGAGCGCTTTTTTTGTTGTCATCATCGGTGCTTCTCCGACTGTGAAACAATCATATTCATCAAGAACATCTTTAAATTCACGAAGATATTCACGAAGATGCGGGCCATTGCTATAGTGCTCAATTCCGCATGCCGTCGGAATCGGAAATCCATTTGGCAGACCCTCAGCTTTTGAAATAAATGTGATTACATCCTCACGGAAGCCGTCAACACCCATGTCAAGCCAAAAACGAAGAATATCCTTAACCTCTTCACGAACCTTTGGATTATCCATATTAAGGTCAGGCTGACCTTTTGCAAAAACATGGAGATAATATTTGTCAAGTTCTTTGCAGTATTCCCACGCTTTCCCTTGGAATGTTGAGAGCCAGTTGTTTGGTTCTTTTCCGGGTTTTCTGCCTTTTCTCCAAAAATAATAGTCATGATAAGGATTGTTAGCGCCTTTTTTGCTTTCAATAAACCACTTGTGCTGATCTGATGTATGGTTAACAACAAGATCCATGATAACTTTCAAGCCACGGTTGTGAGCCTCATTAAGCAGTACTTTGAACTCTTCAAGAGTACCATAATCTTTTGAAATATCTCGATAATCCGCAATATCATAACCATAGTCGGCATTAGGCGACGGATAAAGCGGCGAGAACCAAATTGCATCAACACCGATGCTTTTAATGTAGTCCAGCTTTGAAATTACACCTTTGAGATCACCTATACCATCACCGTTACCGTCGCAAAAACTCCTCGGCCAAATTTGGTATACAGACATTTCTTTGTACCATGTTTTGTTTTCCATATTGTATTTCTCCTTTTATTAATAATAATGCGGGCAACTTGACGAGCTACCCGCATATTAATTTTATTCTTCGATTTCCTTTGATTTACGTCTTTCAATGAGTTCATCAAGGATTCTTGCATGCTCTTTATCTGTAAGTGGATATTTGAGCGTCGGAATAACCGAAAGAATCATGCCGATTGCAGGCGGAATGGAAATAAGGAAGAACATCGCCATCGCATATTTGCCGTCATTTGCTTCAAAGAAGTGATATTTACCTTCGGCAAGATCGAGGTTAAGAGTTTCAACATATTGACCTGAGTAATGTACAATACTGTAAACAGCACCTGAAATGAGTGATGCAACACCTGCTGAAAGTTTTGTGATAAATGACTGACCTGAGAAGAAAACACCATCGGTACGAACACCGTTTGTATATTCTTCATAGTCAACGCAGTCAGCAATCATAATTGACTGGAGAATGTTGATCGAACCCATCGCCCATGAGGAAGTAAACATCATAACTGCCATGAGGATAACATAAATCCAACTCTTTTCAAGTTCACCACCTGAAATTTTGTATACAACAAAAATCATTGCATACGGAAGAGCACCGCCGAGTGAGTAGAAGTTATAAAGGGTCTTTTTGCCGAATTTAGGAACAAGAGATGGTGTAACAGCAGTACCGATAATAAGACCGCCGAGAAGACCAATGCCCATAAGCAGAAGCTTGATTATTTTTCCGAATTGAAGTTGACCGTCAACCATGATGTTTGCAACATTGTTGTCAAGGAAGTAGTACATAACGAGTGTAAGTCCTACAATTGAAAGAAGCTGAATCGGACTTCTCAAAACGCCTGAAATAAGAATCTTTCTGAACGGTACATTGCGGAACATTGTTTGGAAGTTTTCCTTGAGTGTATAGTTCTTTTCAGACTGCTTAACTCTTTCTTTAACAGAAAGACCTGCAAACTGGAACAAAATCGTTGCAAAAATAGTAAGAGCAACTGCAACAATTACATAGGAATTTTTATCGGCATGGATAATATCCATTCCCTTACTTTGGAAAGCAGGTGAAAGCGCTTTACCTGCAAAAGTAATAAGCATGCCGATAGCACCGACGTTTGCAACAATACGAGCAAGAGAAAGAGCTTTTGATCTGTCTTTTTCGCTGTCTGTCATGAGTGAGGTTACACCCCAAAGAGGAATATCACCGATTGTATATAACATACCCCAGAGAATATAGGCAACAGCTGCCCAGGCAATGATAAGTACGTGTGCAAGAGTTGAACTGTAATCAGTATAAACACCGTTGCAGAAAGTCAAAATTGTAATGATTCCGACAGGTATCGGTATGAACATGAGATATGGTTTACATTTTCCCCATTTGGTTCTTGTTTTGTCAACGATTGAACCCATCATAGGATCATTAACAGCATCCCAAATTCTTGCAGCAAAGAAAATTGCTGAAATTGCCATTGCCGGCATGAAAATGATTGACTGCCAAAAATACTGAAGTCCTCCGGAAATAATGTTGTAAATGATGTTCTGACCGGCAAGACCAACCAGAAAGCCGGTCAATTCTTTGCCATTATAGGTGTTGTGACGAATTGCACCGACAGCTTTTTCGGTTTTTTTACTCATTTTTTTGCTCCTTAATCATAAAATATGGTGCGGGTAACAGGGGTCGAACCTGCACACCTTTCGGCACAAGATCCTAAATCTTGCGTGTCTGCCAATTCCACCATACCCGCACATGGTACTATTAATTATAACAAAAATAGCGACAAAGTCAATACCAAAACTGGTATTTTTAACAAAAAGATGAATTATCTTTTGAGTGTACGAAGATACACCTTTTGTTCATCGGTTATTCTTCGGCTTTCAATTGCTTTCTGTATTGTCTTATTATGAGTCCAAATATCAAGCTTTCTTCCTTCGATATATGGTATAATGCTATCATACTGTTTGGAAAGTGCCGTTGCAAAATACCACGCAATCATCATGTTGATGTAATATTCATCACTTCTAATCACCGCAACCATGTCTGCATAAGATATTTTGAAATCATTATCAAGATAAAATGTCATGAGCATTTCAATTGCAAATCTTATGGTATAGGTATCTTGAGAACTAAGCCACTCACCTATTTTATTTATAAGTTTATCTTTATTCCTTTTAATAACCTTAGGCCTCATTAAATCGCAGGTTGCCCAGTTGTCAACATAAGGCAAAAAGGAATCCAAAGCGTCAATGACACTATCATAATCTTTCATAAGTTCAATTAAAAAGCCGTGAAGATTGTTTTCTTCATAATATTTATGTGGCAAAGCATTTAAAAAATCCTGAACATCAGGGTGTTTTGAAAATTCTTTTGCATATCTTCGAAGTTCAGGTGTTCTCACTCCGATTACCAACTGCGAATCAATTGTGGGAATCAATTTACTGTGAAAATCCTTATATTTCAAATCCTGCATGGAGAAAAGTTTTTCTCTCACGTGTCTTTCAATGTCTTTCATATTTACCACTCATTTCACTTTATATTGCCGAACAGATGTTCTTATTATAAATGATATTCAGCAAGATGTCAACAAAAGGATTCGAGCACCCAATTTTTTGGATGCCCGATTGAGGAAAGAATAATATATGAAGAAGAATCAAACTGTGGAACTATCTATACTCTAATATATCCATTTTAAGATTAAATAAAGTAAATATAAAATCAAGATAAATTTATTATTTTAAGTTGACTGTTTCTTTCAAATATATTATTTTTTATTTTCTGTTTATAGATTCTTTCGTTACAATATGTTAATATTTATAGGACGAATAAAATCGGAGGACATTTATGAAAAAACTGCAAATCAAAAAGCGTAAACGATTTCGTGATATGACGATTGGCAATAAACTTCGGTTTATGAGCGGCTTATTTTTGTTTGTACCGCTGATTTTTGCTGTTATATGCATTGCAATTCTTTACATTATTTTTGTTATGGGCGATGTCAATGTTATCAGAGGATATTTTGAGTCTGTTGACAACACACAGATTGCATATGAAGCGTGCATATATATGGACAGTGCTTACAGAAAGCAGCTTGAAGAAACCGGTGATGAGAACATATTGGACATTTATCCCGAACATTATGAAAATAACGGAGTGCTTCATGTAATTGTTACCAAAAACGGCGAAAAAATTTATGATTTTAAATCTGAGGAATATGAAATACCTGATAACTACGATGAATTACTTAAATTAGTTGAAAATGTTCAAGATAACATGTTTACTATCAGCGGCAAAAATATAATTTTCAAATCTGTTATTGAAAATAACGGCAATACATATGAAGTTACAGCTATGGGTGAATTACGTAAAATCAGCCTGTATGATAAAAATGCACAACTGATTTTGCAATGGTTTATGGTAAACGTCCTCTTTATCGGTATTGTTGTTCTTATTGTATATCTTCTCACTAAATTTCTTCACAGAACCATATTCAAGCGAATTGAATACAGCCTTAATATGCTTTCAGACGGTGTTGAAAAAATCAGCAGCGGTGACCTTGATTTCCGTATTGACTATGACAAGAGCGATGAATTTAAGCCTATTTGCGATTCATTCAACACTATGGCTGATCATCTTAAGGAATCGGTTGAAATGACTCAAAGGCAGAAACAAAGCCAAAAAGAAGTTCTGATGAGCATTTCTCACGACATATTCTCTCCCTTAACATCAATCAAGGCATATGTTGAAGGCATTCAGAACGGAATAGCAACAACACCTGAAGCGCAGCAAAAATATCTTGATGTCATCAAAGCTAAGGCTGAACAAATTGAAAAAATGGTTTCGGAACTGCTGTTTTTCTCAAGACTTGAATATGAGCACGAATCGAATACTTACGAAACAATAGACCTCAAAGAGTTCATTGAGGAATACACGGCTTCGGTTGACAATGATTATGCCGTAAAGAATGTTCAAATTTCAATTTCAAGATGTGATGAAGCAAAGGTATACGGCAACAAGTCACTTACGGCAAGAATGTTGACAAACATCATTGATAACAGTGCAAAGTATTCAAACAAACCCGTTTGCCATGTTGACGTTTCTCTCACGGCTGATACTGATGAATGTACACTCGAAATCAGTGATGACGGTCCCGGAGTCGGCGAAGCGAATCTTGAACATATTTTTGATATATTTTTCAGAAGTGATGCCGCGCGTCAGCAGACAAAACAAGGCAGCGGAATCGGACTATCCACAGTAAGCAATATTGTTCAAAAATCAATGCATGGCAGAATTCATGCTGAAAACATTCCGAGCGGCGGTCTTAAAATTATTATCAAACTGCCTTTGGTAAAACAATAAGAAAGGAATTGATGTGCATAGCACATCGACGGTAATTATTATGGAAAGAATACTTATTATTGAGGATGATAATGATATCGCTTCAATCGAACGTGATTTTTTGTTGGTAAACGGCTTTGAAGTTGATATTTCACTTGATGGATTTGAGGGCCTGAAAAAGGGACTTAGCGGCAACTATGATTTAATTTTGCTTGACATCATGCTTCCGGGCATCACAGGCTTTGACATCTGCCGCAAACTGCGTGAAAGTATTGACATTCCAATACTAATGGTAACAGCAAAACTTGATGATGTTGACAAAATCAGAGGACTCGGCCTCGGTGCAGATGATTACATTGAAAAGCCGTTTTCACCAAGTGTGCTTGTTGCGAGAGTTAAATCAAACCTTGCTCAATATAAGCGGCTGAAAAGCAAAGGCGAAACCAAGGAGCGACTTATTGAGTGCGGTGCGATTGTTGTAAACCCCCTCACCCACAGAGTTTTTGTTCACGATAAAGAAGTAGACTTAAAAAACAAGGAATATGAACTGCTGTTATTTTTGATGAATAATGTTGACATCGTTTTCAGCAAAGACAGACTTTATGAAAACATTTGGGGTTATGACGCGCTCGGCGACAACGCAACTGTTGCCGTTCATATCAACAGACTTCGTGAAAAAATTGAGGATGATCCGAGCAATCCGCATTATATCCAAACAGTTTGGGGCGCAGGATACAGATTCAGAGCATAAATATAAGAGTTAAACACTGCAAGCACTATTTGCAGTGTTTTTTGATATGCGGGTCGGAATTCACCCTAGGCAAAACATTTGCCCGCATATTGAAAAAGCAGCCACTAACAAAGTGACTGCTTAAATTTATTACGCTTTTGAAGCTTCGAGCGCTTGATTGATATCGGCAATAATATCATCGATATATTCGATGCCGACTGAAAGACGAATCAAGTCAGGTTTTACACCACATTCTTCAAGCTGCTGCTCAGTCAGCTGACGATGCGTTGTGCTTGCAGGGTGCAGTGCACATGTGCGGCAATCGGCAACGTGAGTTACAACAGATGCAAGTTTAAGGCTGTCCATAAACTTTGTTGCAGCCTCCCTACCGCCTTTGACCCCAAAAGAAATAACACCGCTTGTGCCGTTCGGCATATATTTTTTTGCAAGTTCATATTGTTCATCGCCTTCGAGTCCGGGATATTTTACCCACGATACATCAGGATGAGCCTTGAGCATTTTTGCAACGGCGAGAGCATTGCTGCAATGTCTTTCAACACGCAGGAACAAAGTTTCAAGACCAATATTAAGCAAAAATGAGTTTTGCGGCGACGGAATTGAGCCAAGATCTCTCATAAGCTGAGCAACAGCCTTTGTGATATATGCTCCTTTGCCGAAACGCTCGGTATAAGTAATGCCATGATAGCTTTCGTCGGGAGTTGTAAGTCCGGGGAATTTGTCATTCTGAGTCCAGTCAAAGTTACCGCTGTCAACAATAACACCGCCAACCTGTGTTGCATGACCGTCCATATATTTTGTTGTTGAATGTGTGACGATATCGGCGCCGAACTTGAACGGATTGCAGTTAACAGGTGTCGGGAAAGTGTTATCAACAATAAGCGGCACACCGTGAGCATGTGCGGCATTTGCAAATTTTTCAATATCAAGCACTTCAAGTGACGGATTGGAAAGAGTTTCCGCAAAAACAAGTTTTGTGTTATCCTTGAACGCAGAGTTAAGTTCCTCTGTACTTGCATGAGGACTTACAAAGGTAAAGTCAATACCGAGTTTTTTCATTGTCACAGAGAACAGATTGAACGTACCGCCGTAGATAGCGGCAGATGCAACAACGTGGTCACCTGCTGAGCAGATGTTGAAAACAGAATAGAATGATGCGGCCTGTCCCGATGAAGTCAGAACTGCTGCAACACCGCCTTCAAGTGCGGCGATTTTTGCGGCAACGGCATCGTTGGTCGGATTCTGAAGTCTTGTGTAAAAATATCCGTCTGCTTCGAGATCAAACAGTTTACCCATTTCTTCGCTTGAATCATATTTATATGTTGTGCTTTGAATAATCGGTAAAACTCGCGGTTCACCGTTTTTCGGGGTATATCCTGCGTGCAGGCAGTTTGTGTTAAGATGATAATTGCTCATATATAGTACCTCCTATGTTTATATGAAATATTTTAGCATTATTCAGTCAGAATTGCAATGGTTTGATTTTATATGATCTGCTACGCAGAGTTTATGTTAGATATTATTTTTCACCGCGTCTTGTTCGCCCGTCAGTTATTTTTATTTTGCTCGGTTCATAAACCAGTATTTCCGATAAGTCGCAGTTAAGTGCTTCGCAAATTCTATTAAGGTATTCTAAGTTTACTCGTTCACACACTTCGTTATACATTTCGCTTATTGTTGACGGTCGTATCCCTGTCTTTCTTGCTAAATCAGCCTGTGACCATCTGATCTCACCTAATTTTTTGGATAATAAAATTCGTATTGCCATATAGTATCACTTCCTTGGTTATATTCTAACCAAAGCAGACCTATTATATTTGTTTTCGTTATATTATAACGATTTAGGTGTTTTTTATATATAATTTTAAACATACCTTTTACTTCAATATCTAAGAAAGCTCGGCATAAGCCGAGCATGAACGCTAAGTGTTACACTTTCCATTTGTGTCCGCAGTTTTGACAAATGGCAACAGTATCATTCTTATATTTTGTTTTGTGAGTTTCTTTCTTTTTGCCAAACACCAGCCATAGACCACAGGTAAAAAATATAAGGCAGGCTCTGCCAATACCATAAAGGCATCCTTTATTCTTACCATTTGTCTTTGCTGATGTTTGTTCAACTTGAACATTTACATTTTCGCTTCCGCACTTTGGACATACCATGATTTCTAACTCCTTCAAATTATAATTTATCGTTATAACTAATAGCGTTAATATATAACGATTTACGTTATTATACTATAAATAAATCTTATTTGCAATAGTAAACCAAGATAAAGTTATGAAGCAAAAAAAGAAAGCCTTTAGCCAGGCTTTCTCAATATCTTATTTTGCTATAAGTTCCTTATTTTTCTTATCGCTGATTTTTCTTGCAATATATACAGCAGGAGTGTCAAGCAGTGATGTTACAATATAAATCACATAACTTGACAGAAAGATTGAAACAAGTGTTTTGAAATCATATGTGCCATAGAATGCGAAAGCTGTGAACAGCAACGTATTGAGCAACTGACTGATAAGCGTTGAGCCATTGTTACGCAGCCACAGGAATTTGCGTTTATCACCGAATCTCTTCTCAGTGAAAGACCACCATTTATGGTAAAGCCAAACATCAAACATCTGACTTACGGCATAAACGATAAATGATGCAATAAGCATTCTCGGTGTATTTGAGAAAATTTGTTTCATAGGCTCCATCGCCCAGTCACCCTCAGTCGGAACGTACAAAAGCCAACTTTGGCTGAGCAACAAGAAAAACAGTGATGTGAACATACCAATCCAAACTGCTTTGTTTGCTGCTTTTTTACCCTCACATTCCGAAAGTATATCTGTTATGAGGAACGTAACCGCAAAAAGAACATTGCCGAGCGTCTGCTCCATTCCAAATGCTTTAATCAGAAGAAGTACTTCAATATTTGCAAGAATAGTTGCAATTGCAGACATGCAGTAAAGTCCTGCTTTTCCGAAAAATTTATAAGCAACAATTGCCATTGAAAAAATAAAAATTACAGATCCTATCAATAAAAGTTCATTTATCATATTTAATTCCATAACCTTTCCGGCTACAAACAGTTAATTTAAATATTTTCATACTCCTTGCTGTAGCCGGGCAAGGCGCATAATGGAATTTTAGTCCATTCAAAATTTTGCCGTAGGAAAATTTTGAGGACATACAATCCGATTAGCGTGATTTTTCACGTTAATCACCCACTCCAAAATCAGTATTATTAATCAAAATATCAATGCGGTCATTATCCTTATACTTAGGATAAATCTCATGCATAAAAGCAGAAATCACATCAAAGTCAGGTTTAATTGCGGTTGAATTTTCACACATGATATTGACGCATATTCTTTCAAAATTTGCAAGACCGAGAGTAATATCGCTTTCCATTGATTTGGCGGTTTGTCCATTGATTCCGAACAAAAAGTTCGCCTCGTCAAAGTTTTCACAGATGACTTTTTCGTCATGTTCATTAATGCCTTTTTTGAGGACGTTTTCACGAAAGTCATAATCGAATGTTTCAAGACCGAGTTTCATTTTCAGTTCGAAATCTGAAAATTCCTGCCGAAGCCAAGGAATCTTTTTTCTATAAAGATAATGAGATTCAAAGTGAATGGTTGTTATTCCTTTTTTCTTGCAAATGCTTTTTATAAGCTGCATAGTTCGGTTGTCAAGTTCAAAAACAGAGCCGCTGTTAATGACTTCAAGTTCGCCGAACTCACCTGTTACATTACTTAAAACGCTACTGTTTAATTTAAAGTTTTCTGCATCATCACTGCACTTGTCTTCGTGATAATCGCAGAATGTGCATTTTTTATATACACATCCGCTTGCACGCAAGAGAACAATTTCCCGCCGTCGTTTTTCCAAAATTTTACTGTATCTTTCCATAAGCAACAAAAAAAGCGCCCATAAGGACGCAAAGGGGCAAACCAACCCCATATACACTCCTTAGTTTTGATTTCAGAAAATCCTATTGGGTATTTCTGAGGCAGGATGGTTACGAACTGCCCGAATATTATTTTAGCATCTATTTGCGATTTGTCAAGAGATAAAGCAAATAAAATTCAACCTTGCATTAACTTATATCAGGAATCTTCAGCATCAGATGTATCGATGCTTTTCTCGGAATTTTCAGCAATGTATAAAATCACGGTGTTTGTTTCGCCGTCAAGTTTCTCTTCGATATACTTAATTTTAAGATATTGACCATTGTGTGTAATTACACCGCCATGCGATGCAGATTTATGGTATCCGTTCATAATATAGAAATCAGAATATACAAACTGCACACCGTCTATCTCAAAACTTTCATCATCGTGACCCTCATACGACTGCGGATGAAAGTTTTCAACATAGCCTTCAACAATACTCACATCGTCAGTTTTAATCCTTTGTTTATACTCAGAGTTTTCGCTGAGAGTTCCTGCAACCATTAAAACAAACAGTATAAAGCAAAGAGGACCGACTATAAAACCGACTATCTTAAAGAAAAACATAACGCAACCATCCCAGCCTTTTGCTCTGTTCTTTCTTATTACAGACACAACGGAATTAGCAAAAAAGGCAGTACCAACCACTAAGGGTATTAAGCACCAAAGCAATTGCGTTATATC
Organism: Ruminococcus sp.; assembly: GCA_023665555.1. Classification (GTDB taxonomy): domain Bacteria; phylum Bacillota; class Clostridia; order Oscillospirales; family Acutalibacteraceae; genus UBA6857. Next base: position 12,168 of record JAMPDR010000012.1, on the reverse strand, counting down.
TAAGCTGTATTCATATAATGTGTTAAACACAGATATCACCTTCTATGCGAAAAATGGTGGAGATGAAGAGATTTGAACTCTCGCCCTTTCGGTTGCGAACCGAACGCTCTTCCAACTGAGCTACATCCCCACGTCTATTTTTATGATATTATACTACTAACACCAGATAAAATCAAGTAAGCAGATGAAACGGAAGTATACGCTACGAGGATTTATCAGCCATGCGTTTTGGACACTCGTGATAAGATAAACCCACTGCCTTTTTCAGACAGTGGGTTTTCTCATATTATAACCCTTGCACCTTCAGGTCTTTCTTTGCGTAAAATTGCTCCAGGTTCAAGTTCTTTGTCACATTTAAACGTAAACTTCATAAGGGGATGATTGGTTGATTCGATTGACTCCCCTGCTTCGTTTTTAAGCTCAGTTGCTTTAACTTTAAACGGCTTTTTGGCAACTTCCATTGTTTCAAGTTCGTCGCCGTCAAAAAAGCGATTTCTTTGTGTGCAATAAGCAACACCGTTTTCCCATTTGTCAACAACTGCCATAACATCCCATTCGCGGTTATAACCGCCTTTATAGCTTATGTTGGCATCTTGCGACGGTGCACAAAAATAAAAGCCTGTGCAATAATCGCGATAGCTTACCTTGCGCACTTCATCAAGAATCCACTGTTCGGGAACATATTCATCACACGGATTTGCAAGAAAGCCATCAATTGCCTGCCTATATGCATTGGTAATGACCGAAACGTAATATTCCGATTTGGCTCTTCCCTCAATTTTAAAGCTTGTGATGCCTGCTTTAACAAGCTCGGGTATATGCTCAATCATACACATATCTTTTGAATTGAACAGATATGTGCCGCCATCTCCCTCATTAACAGGGAAATATACCCCCGGCCTGGTTTCTTCCATAAGGTGATATTTCCAGCGACATGGCTGTGCACAATCTCCCCTGTTAGAGTCACGACCAACAAGATAGTTTGAAATCAAGCAGCGACCCGAAAATGAGACGCACATCGCGCCATGAACAAAGCACTCAATGTCCATATCGTTAGGTATATTTTTTCTTATATCGGCAATTTCAGCCATTGAAAGTTCTCTTGCTGTTACTATGCGTTTTGCACCCATTTTATAAAATGCATTTGACGATGCATAGTTGACAACTCCGGATTGCGTTGAAATATGGATTTCAACATCAGGTGCATATTTTTTTGCATATTCAAGAACACCAACATCCGAAATAATAAGAGCATCTACACCGCTATTTTGTGCGTTTCCAAGAAATGACGGCAGTTGTGATAACTCATCATTTCTCGGAAGTACGTTGCAGGTCAAATAAAGCTTTACATCGTTTTCATGGCAAAAATCCACAGCCGATTTAAGCTGCGCCTCAGTGAAATTAGACGGTGCTGTACGCATTCCGAAAACAGTGCCACCGACATAGACGGCATCTGCTCCATATTTGACCGCTGCTTTTAATCGCTCCATATCACCTGCCGGAGCGAGAAGTTCCGGTTTTTGAAAATTTTCAATCTTACCCATTTATCTTTTTTACAATGCGGGATAACGCTCCGATTCAGTACAGACCGGAGCGCATCATAAGCAAAGCATCCTTCCGATTATATCAATTTTAATTGTCTTCATAGAACACTTTTTCAGTGTTTCTCTTATGCTCAGAAGCAGTAACTGCAAGATAAATTGTTCCCTTTTTATCATGGCAGAAGAAATGATAATCTGTCTGAGCAGGATTCAATGCAGCTTCGATTGCGTCTACACCTGGATTGCAGATTGCTCCCGGCGGAAGCCCCTCAATGCTGTAGGTGTTATAGGAATCAAGATATATCGAATAATATGAATCATTGAATACCTTGTATTCCTTGAGTGAAGTAATATAATCCTTGGTAGAGTTCATTTCAAGCTGCGGATAAGTTGATGGATTAGCAAGTCGATTGTGAAGAACCGATGAAATATTCGCCATCTGGCTCTTATCCTTTGCTTCACGCTGAATGATTGACGCAATGATTATAATTTCATCAATTGAGCGGCCGAGTTTTTTCGCATCGTCCTGATATTCGCTGTTCCATTTATTCTCAAAGTTTGTGAACAATTTCTTCAAAACTGAACTTGCATTTTCATTAAGATAGAAATCATAGGTATCGGGGAAAAGATAACCTTCGGCCTTGAGATATCTGCCGGAATTTGATTTGATTTTTTCATAGAAATCAAACTGTTTACCTACAATATCAAGATTTGCATAAAGCTTTTCAGCAGTACATACACCGTATTTTTCTATCTTTTGGAAAATCTGGGCAATTGTCCAACCTTCCGGGAAAGTTAATCTGACGGTTTCCCTTGAACCACTTGATGATTCTCTCATGGATTCCAACATTGATTCAACACCGCTGTTAGTTTCGAGATAATAGACACCCGGCACATACTGAATTTCGATGTACTTGTTCTGCTTAGTGCTGAAATAACCATCATAATGTCTGAACTTACAGAAAAGTTTAACAAGAAGTTTCTGTGAAATGAGGTCATTGTCTGCAAGGGTATCTATGACATCATCAAATGTATCTCCCTCATTGATAACTACGGAAACTGTTGTTCCGCTTTCTTTATTGATAGCCAAAATATCATTGATTGTTGCAAGCGCAATTGTTGAAACAACTGTTGTAATTATTGCAATCGCAATAAGGCACGCACAAAGCAGAATTGATTTTTTCAAAAAACGCTCCTTTTTCTGTGCCTTTGATTTAGATGATTTGGCAGGAGTTTTACCTTTTTTAGGTGGCTGTCTTTTCGCCGCAGCCGCTTTGCCTGATGTATTTCTTGCAGTGCTGCCGCTTGCAGTTCTTCTTGCCGTCTGCGGATTGGTTCTCGGATTTTGTTCGGGAATCGACACCTTAAATCTTCCGTCATCAGTTGCCGGTCGCGTCGCGCCCATACTACCGCCCGATGATACTGGCTGTCCGTAGGAATCATCATTTATTGAAACTCTGAAGTCGCTCTTTTTGCTTCTTTCGGTTGAATAGAAATAATCATATGTGGATTCTCCCTTAGGCGGCTCACTGCCGAACCCATCATATCTGCGATCGTCCATTTTTATTCTCCTTGCTATCAAAATTTATATATATATTTTTCGGTAATCAAAACCGAAACCTGCTTATCAAATTCATTTATAATAAGTTCATCACTAAGACAGTTTTCATAGCATAATCCAAGTGCACTGCCTTTAAAATCAGCCAAGAATCTGTCATAATACCCCTTACCGAATCCAAGACGATAACCGCATTTATCAAATGACAATCCGGGCACAATGCAAAGAGAACATTCACTCTGCTGTGCAGGAGCACATTTATCAATATCAGGTTCAAGTATATCATAAGCACCAACGATTAAATCATCCATAGATGAAATGAGGTAAAACTTCATTGTACATTTTTGGGTTTCACATTTTGGAACTGCAACAGCTTTACCATGAGTAAGTGCGTAAGCTATCAGCTTTCTTGTGTCAACCTCACCCTGTGATGAAACATAGGTAAAAATAACATCACTTGAAGTATAAGGTTCGCAGTTAATAAGAAGTTTAAAAATTTCATTATCAAGCCGCTGCTTATCTGTCATTTGCCTTCGTATCTGCTTAAAATATCGTCTGAGTTCTGCTTTAGTTTTCATATCACACACACTGAATCGATTCACGGATTTTTTTCGCAGTATCTTCTCCACACAGTGCAGCTACAATTTCAAGACCAAAATCAATTGCAACACCTGCACCCTTTGCAGTGATGAAAACACCGTCTTTTACAACATGTTTACTGCTGATTGATGCGCCTTTTAAATCTTTTTCAAAGCCGGGAAAAGCAATAGCTTCTTTTCCGTTCAGCAAACCTTTGTGGCCTAGAATTGACGGCGCGGCACAAATTGCGCAAACGTATTTTCCGGCTGAAACGCAGTGTTCAATAACTGCCTGAACTACTGTCGATGCTTCAAGGTTCAATGTTCCCGGCATACCGCCCGGCAGAATGATTGCATCAATGTCATTGCTAAGCAAAATTCTGTCAGCAGTAAGATCGCAATGTACTGTTATGTTATGAGAGCCTGTTATATTCGCGGCATTTACACCAACGGTTCTAACATCAACTCCTGCTCGTCTGAGCATATCAACCGGAGCCAAGGCCTCAACTTCTTCAAAACCATCCGCTAAAAAACAATAAACCATAATAAACATACCCTTTCCGACTGTCAAGTCATCATATTTTCTTCTGTATTTTCTGTTTTGATCAATCCAAAGCAAAATTCATATAAATATCATCGGCACTCCACTCTCGATTAAGTTTAGCATCAATCGGACAAATCATGCCGAATTTGATACGTTCGCCAATATTATACGGAGTTTCAATAGTAAACTCTTTGCCGCAGAAAAATCCGCTTAGTTTTTCTACCGTTTCAGATAAACACAATTTATCACAAATCAATTCATTAACACGGTGATTTTTCTTATCTGCGACTACGCAACATTTTTTATCTCTGTATGCATGAATACCGCAATAATCAAAGCAATCAAAAACATATGATAATTCATCTTTATTCCATAAAAAACAATTACCGTTATATGTGTTTCTGATTTTCAGATAATCATCGACATCAGCTTCAACAAAAATGTTCTGTTTATTACTCTTTTCATTAATGCATACAATATTTTTATACATGGCGGTCTGAAACCCAAGTTTTGAATAATAAGCATACAAAGGTTCATTTCCCGGTACAAGGGAGATGAAAGACACATTGCTATCCCTGCAATACTGCTTAGCCTGCTCAATCAAATCACTCATTAGACCGCGCTTTCTGTAATCCGGATCAGTCGCGGCGGCATACAAATAAAAACCTTTATATTCACAAGATTCATATCTTATTTTACAATCAAGCAGATAAAACACACTGACGATTTTTTCGCCGTCAAAGTGAGCAAAGGTTTTGCTGTTCTTATAGACGGTATCAAAAAAGAGTTTTATATATTCTTCATCATCATCGAAAACATCATGCCACAGTTTAGTTAACTGCTCAATATATTTTTCTTCTGATTTAATCAGCATTTCAGTTAATTTGTGCTGTGTATTTTTCAAACATAAATGCAGGATGATACGACAGCTTGGCCTTTCTGAGGTTTTCAGCACCTACATCATCTTCACGGTTGATATATTTATATCCGCTCAACTCGTTTTCAACAAACTGCTGATTAATGATCGGGTATGCACCTCTTATATCAGAGAACGCTTTTTCAAAATGAACACAGAATGTATCGGAATCAAGGTGCTCACCCATTGTATAGGCAACCACCTTGCCGTCAACACGAATAAGTCCGCCGACAAAGCCGAGGGTTTCATAATTATCGAACACAAGTTTAATGATATTGAACTCTTCAATCAGCGGTTCGCGTAATTCAGGATCGTAATTGTCAAGCCATTTCCGGTTCATTTCAATACATTCCGGAATATTATCTCTTGTTATTTTTTCATATGACCAATCATATGTACGCTTGAAAAAAGAAATATGGTTTCTTTTAGGCTGATACTTTTTACCTGTGAGATTGATGAGATTCTCCGAATCATAAACATAGTCGAAAGCATCTCTTTCTTCACTCACTTTATATTCATTGCCGAATATCTGATTGAAATATTCGGCATCTTCCCTTGCCATTGCAGCAATAACAGCTTTTTTCCCGCCGTCTTTTGCATCTTCAATAATCGCTTTGAGTACAGGTTTTACATCGCCTGCCCCAATAGGATAAGCATATATATTACAATCACCGACAACATATTTAACTATAAGAAACTCATTATGATCGGCGACCCAAACGTCAATTTTTGCATTATACGCAAATATGTTACCGAAGCTATATTCACAACTTAGTTTACTTTTGCAGCTTAATCTTGATTTTATCCACTGCATGTCATTAATATCGACACGGTGAAAATTAATCATTCAATAACTTCCTTTCAACCACAGCAAAAATTTCATCTGAAATTTCTTCAATTGATCTCGGCTTACCGTTGCAACTGCACTTTATGATTGACCAACCGAGTTTATTTGCCGCATATGACGCGGCTTCATAGCAGTGTTTAAGATATTCAACGTCCTTTTCATGGACATCTTTCTTACCTTCATCGTTATTATAACGTTTTTTCAGAAGTTCCTGTGATACCTCAACAGGCATATCAAGAAAAATCACGCAGTCAGGCTCAGGGATTTCAAGTTTTCGATATTCGAAATCGAAAAGCCAATCAAGATAAAAATCCCATTGTTCTCTTGGTAATTTGGTCATTTGATGGGATGCATTTGATGTAGTATATCTGTCAGCAACAATAATCTGATCGCTGTTATATTCTTTATTCCAATATTTTTTAAAACTTGCATATCTGTCAACTGCATAAAAAGTCGATGCGGCAAATGCATTAACATCTGACGGATTGCTACCCATTTCACCTGCAAGATACATTTTAACAAGTGCACTTGAATTATCATCATAATTCGGCAGACTTATCCCAAAGACACGTTTACCGTATTCTTCAAGACGCGACTTAAGCAACTTGGTCTGCGTTCCTTTTCCGCTTGCATCAAGTCCCTCAATAACAATCATTTTTCCCATAAATAAACACCTAAATCAATATGTCAGAATAACAGCAAACACAACAAGATTTTCCTCTTCGCTCCTATTAGCAATTGAGTGTGACTGTCCGCCAAGGCAAACACAACTGTCGCCGGCATTTAATGTTTCGATTTTTCCATTATCATCATAGGTAGCTGTGCCTTCGATGATATAAAATACTTCTTCTTCATTTTCGTGAACATGTACACCAATCGAGCAACCCGGCTCAAGAAGAATTTTGCCGATAAGACGGGCATGTCCGTTGTATTCATCCTTGTTTAGTATATCGGTAACAACAGCCTGACCGTCGCCGCCCCTCATATTAACCTTAACAGTTGAAACCATTTCATCGCTTCGCTTAATCATAAATTTATCCTCCTAAAAATCTGCATCAAGCAGAGTAACAATAGCATTATAATCATCTTAAAGCGTACGGCAATATAAATGACCGTAGCACACCATGATAGGATATTATACCATAAATTCCATAAATATCAATAACAAAAATGTAATTATTAACTTTTTACATTCTTTTTTAGTATGCTTATCTTACAGTTGACAAAATTGACACTTGATGGCATAATTAATATTAATAACGGATTTATCGGAATGAGAGGATTTTTAAATGAGTAAATCAGGAATATACATCATAGGTATGTCTGATATAGGCGAAAGTGTTTGTGCTGCCGCAGGACGAATTTCAACCCAGGAAGGCACTTCACTTGAAATTTTTGAACGTTCGCATGATACCGAAAAAAATGCTAAACTTATCTCAAGAGTTACCGCATCAGGTCACACTTCAACTGTTGAACATATTTTTTTCAATCTTGCGTTTGAAAATGTTTCGGTTGTTGTTGAGCAGTTCATGATTGAATTTCGCCTTGCCTCATTCACCGTAAAATCAAGACGCTATGTTGACTTTGCGAACAGCGGATATTACGCACCAAAGTTCCATAGTGACGAGGATAAGGCAAAATATGAAAAGCATATGAACCATCTTTTTGAACTTTATTCAAAACTCACTGATGCAGGTATTGCAAAGGAAGACGCAAGATTCGTTTTACCATATTGTTTCTACAGTAATTTCTTCTGCTCTATAGGCGGAAGAGAACTTATCAATGTACTTCGCGCGATGCTTTACGGAAGAGGAAAAGATATGCCCGAAATATATGCACTCGGCTGTCAATTACTTGAGGATTGTAAACGCAAAGCACCCGGAATTTTCGAAAATTTTGAAGCACAATACGGAAAAAGCTATAACGATAAATTACAGCTTGATTTCATTGAAACGGAAAACAATGACACTCTTCGCGACAGTGTTGAACTGCTTTCATACACTCAAGATGCAGAGAAAAATGTTGTTGCAACTGCATTGATTGAAAGCATGAACCTTTCATCTGCTCAAATCCAAAATATCGTTAATGACAATGAGCAGAGAAGCAAAGTGCTTAATGCCGTTCTCAATTCGTCAAGACCGAGAGCATTGGAATCGGTTAACTATACAGTCAGATTCAACAATGTTTCTCTTTCAACTCTGACTCATTTTACGCGCCACAGAATTCAAAGTCTTGAAATTCCGTCACTTACGACCTGCGACAGAGGTTCATATATAATTCCGCCAAGCGTTAAAGACAACGCTGAACTTCTTGATCTTTACATAAATGCATTTGAAAGCACCAAAGCTTTATATGAATATATGATAAGCTGCGGATACAGCGAGGGCGAAGCGGTATACTGCCTTTTGAGCGGCAACACGGTTGATATTGTTACAACACTCAATGCGCGTGAATTGAAACTATTCATGAAACTGCGTACCTGCAACAGGGCACAGTGGGAAATCAGAGATTATGCAAAGAATCTTCTTGCAAAACTCAGAAATGTTGCACCTGAAATTTTCAGCTTCTATGGACCAAGCTGTTATTGTGACGGCTTCTGTCCCGAAGGAAGGCTCAGCTGCGGAAAAATGAAAGATATTAAAGAAGAGTTTGCAAGTTTATGATTAAGAAAAATCTAATTAATATCTTCCCTAACACAAAAACGGACTGTCAAAAAACAGTCCGTTAATTTTCTATTCTATAATTACATTAGTGCAGTTATTTGTTTTGAGGTATTCACCGCCACCGAAATCATTATTTTTGATTATCAGACTATCAGTCGACTTAGCATCAATACAAGTACCGCTGTAGTCTTTGAACTTGTTGTCGCAAATTTTGATATTTTTATGCACCGCACCTTCATGTTGACGGTTTTCAGGCTTTATGAGTATCGGTGTATCGCCGCAATAATCAAACGTGTTTCGTTCAATAGTGACATCGCAACACATGCCGCTTTCATACCAATTTTTGGCATCATCAGACAGCAAAATTCCGCTCATGGTCGTACTGACAAAGCGATTGTCTGAAACAATTGACTTTCCTCTGGTTGTCAAAAGAATGCCTCTAGTGATGATTCGAGTCATTTTATTATTCACGAACTCAACTTCGGGGCATGCACTGATATCCTCAATAACTTCACCTATCACAGCTTTTTCGGTTGAATCAAGTTTGAGTTTTATATCATATTCATTGACAAGTTCTGACTTTTCAATCACGGCTGTACCGTTTTCAAGCAGTGTTGTTGAATTGATAAATGCAACTGTATCACCCACTCTCAGCGGATTATATCCATGTGACTGCGGATGCATAAAACGGACAGTTATTTCATTGCCGTTCACCTGAGTGATTTTAAAGTGCACACCGTGAACGTTAAGACAGTCGTCACCTGCTCCGTCAAAATAGCTGTCTTTTACACTCACCTTGCCCCTGCACATGCAAATCTGAATGAAATCTGCAACAGATGCAAGCTTTCTTGCCGAGCCGACTTCAGGCGCAAAGCAGACATTGTTAATAGTTATAGTATCACTATCTTGGGCAACAACTGCAAGTGAATAGTTGAATCGCTGTTTAATATTATACAAAGTTACATTTTTGCACTTATTAATAAATATACCTGCAAACTGACGTCGAACGTCATACACATAAAAGCAATCATCCAAATCAAAGCGTGTTGTATTTGCGCAATACGCCCGAATTCTTCTGTTATCAAGATCGCGAACCGCATACGTAGTTGCCAACGGATGCCTGACACGCTGAATTTTATCGGGGGTTTCAGTTTTTATCAAACCTATCCACCATGAACTAAAAGCCGATTTGTTGGACTGAACACAGTAATCATTGCCATAAAACCACAGTTTCCCTTTTTTGAATTTATAAAGGGTATCTCTATCAAGTTCGAAATCAACGCTGAATTTGTTTTTGCCAACAACCTTAAGTTCATGCATATCGGGGTGACTGTGACGTATTTCCATATTTTTCAGCGTAATATTCTCGCAGTTTTCCATGGCAATGTTGGTCACCTTACCGTCAATAACAAAAATTGAGTCATTAGCATCAATGGTAATATCAGAAATATTGCTGAAATAAAACGGAACAGCATTTATATGCGGCTTTTCGTTCTTTTTAAATTCCTTGTCACCTACTGTGTTGGTTATAAAAAGTGCATATTGTTCGCATTTTTTGCTGTCAATATAATATGTACCGTTTTCAAAGACAACAGTCTTCTCCCCATCAGTTGACTGTAAAATTCGGCACAATTCAGCAAGCTTTACGGTTATATCTTCATTCGGCATAATACCGAACTCTGATGCTTTGATCAATTGCATAATATTTTTAACACAGCAATAATATTAAGCTGTATTTTCTCCTATCGATTCAATGTCTGTCATTAATCAGCCTAACAGTTTCTTTTGCACATTCTCAAAGCCAAGACGGGCAATTGTGTCAGCAAAGCGCTCACCCTGGTTTCCCTCTTCCTTAAAAAGATTTATTGCTTTTTCAATGATCTCAAGTACTTCATCTTTGTCAGTAAAAATCTTGTCAAGATATCTGCCCTGTGCAAACTTCTTACCCCATCTACCGCCGATGTATATTCTGTAGCCGTTCTGACTTTCCTCAAAGGCCTTGAACGGACATTTGGTAAAGCAGCGTCCGCAATGGTTGCAGAGTTCTTCATTGATATTAATTTTGCCGTCAACAACCGTTGCAGCACCCATTGGACAATTTGAAGCAATAAGACATTTCTTACATGCACGGCACTTTTCAAAATCAGGGTTCGGAACACGCTGGCCGATAACACCAAGGTCATTAAGATCGGGTTTAACGCAGTTATTCGGACAACCGCCAACTGCTATTTTGAATTTATGCGGCAGCTTCACATCACGCATGCCTTTATAAAAACGTTCGTGGATTTCTTCAGAAAGATCATAAGTATCTATCAGACCAAAACGGCATGTTGTGCCTTTGCAGGAAACGACGGGACGTACTTTAGCACCTGTTCCGCCCGTTTCAAGCCCATGTTCAGCAAGAAAGCTGCAAAGCGGCTCAATATTATCATATGGCACTCCTTGAATTTCTACAGTCAATCTGGTTGTCATTGCAATTTCACCACTGCCAAACTTTTCAGCGGCTTCAGCGATTACCATACTCTCCTTAGCTGTAATCTTGCCGTTTTTTGTTATAACTCTTGCATTAAATTTATCGGAGGTAGTTTTATCGCGAAGAAAACCCATTCCCTTCACTCTTGTAACCTCAGAATCAGCCACAGTGCACTTGACTATATTTTTATCCTGCATAATATTTCTATTCCTTTCTTCGTATCGGGTGAGCCCGTCATAATATTAATAATTTTAATCATTATAGCAGAGAGAAGAAATTAATACAAGTATTTTCACGGAAAAACAGACTCAGCAAAACCAGCCGAGTCTGTCTTGTTCTATAATCAAATAAAAAGCGGATGTTTATTTAATATGTTTAACATCAAGGAAATGTTCCATATCATCGCAGCATGAAACTCTGTGCATGGTAACAATTGAAAGAATTGTGTAAACCAATCTCATTACTCTTGACAAGATGTTGTTACAATGGCAGAAGCAGCAACATTTTTGATCAGCCGATCCTGTTGCAGGAATAACTTCACCTTTTGAAATAACTTCTCCGCATACATCACAAACTTCATCACCTGTATAGCCATCTTCTTCTGAGGTAGCTTCTTTTGCTCCTACAAGTGAAGTTGTGTGACCGAGAGCAGGAACAACTTCTTGTGCCACAATTACTTCGTTGCAATATTTGCAGTGACTGCCTTCAGTAAGACCTGTTTCCGTGCATGTCGGTGCAACTGCTTCGTCAATTACTTCTGTGTGTCCGAGTGCCGGAATTACTTCGGCAGGAACGATTACTTCCTTGCATACTGAGCAGTATGTGCTCTTTTCAAGACCAGGAATTGTGCAGGTTGCCGGGAAATACGGTCCTTGTACTTCCTTGTGACCTGTTGCAGGAATAACTTCTTGTGCTACGATTACTTCATTGCAATATTTGCAGTGACTGCCTTCTGTAAGGCCTGTTTCTGTGCAAGTCGGTGCAACTGCCTCATCAATTACTTCTGTGTGTCCGAGTGCCGGAATTACTTCGGCAGGAACGATTACTT
>JAMPDR010000120.1 GCA_023665555.1 Ruminococcus sp. | reverse complement strand
TTTCAAGTCTTGAGAGAGAACCTGGCACAATAGTCAAGGAGGTTGCTAAAATGGAAAAGATGTTAATCAGAGGTGTAACAAAGGATCTCGATGTTGCAAGAATCTCAGTTGTGGGTATTAAGGATATCCCCGGAAACGCATTCAGAATGTTCTCAAAACTTGCTGCAAAGGGTATCAATATCGACGTTATTCTTCAGTCAGTCGGCCGTGACGGCACAAAAGACATCTCTTTCACCTGCGCTAAGGATAACGCAGAAGCTGCTTGTGAGATTCTTGAAGAGATTTACGGCGACGATGCTGCAATCACAAGCGACACCAGCATTGCAAAAGTTTCAATTGTCGGCGCAGGTATGCAGTCACATTCAGGCACTGCATCAAAAATGTTCGGTGCACTTTATGAAGCAGGCATCAACATCAACATGATCTCAACAAGCGAGATCACAATCTCAGTTCTCATCGACAAAGAACTCGCTGACAAAGCAGTTTCAGCCGTTCACAAAGCATTCTTCGGTTAAGGTGCTTGCGCACGGCTATGATGCGGGGATGCTCGCATGCAATTATAAAGTAATACACCGCAGAGATAGTAAAAAGTTGCTATCTTTGCGGTGCTTTTTAATTAGGAATGAGGAGTGAGGAATTAGGAGTTGTGGTCGCGAAATAAATATCAATAAAATTGAATTGTGTGTCCGCAATTTTAAATTATACATAGGGGTTGGAGTGTTATTATAATAGCAAGCTATAAAATTGTTACTATCATTGAATGCACACAGTGCATCGGAGGAGTTATCGACAAGCTTTATCCTTCTTCTTGATTGTGTTTTTTCACAAAAAAATCAGCGGTAACCTTTTGGTCTATCACTGACTTTTCTAATATTCATTTCAATAAATTGCTTAGCAAGATTTATCTAAGATTACCAGAATTTAATCTCAAGTCCGAAAATCTTAAAAATAAAGCCAACAATAGCAACAACGATCGGATTGCTGATGAAAGCCTGTTTAATCTCTTCACTTGTCATAGATAATCACCCTTTCTTTTTTTGATTTTTCATATTTTCATTATAATTAAAATCAATTACCTTGTCAATAAAAATTAAAAATGGTTGATAAAATATTCACAATACTTTCGCTAAATCAAAACTGCCGGTTCAACTGGCTGTTTGCACTACCCCTAAAAGGGGTTAAGCCAGTTTAGCAACGCATCTGTACTTTGAATGTGAACTACTTTTTATTCCATTTTTATTATCTTTCATTTTGTTTGAATCCTCCTTGTATTTTGTAATGCAGTCGCCAAACTTCTTACATTATACTCGGAGGTTTCTTCTTTTGGCAAGTTTCTTCGGCTTGCTTTTAACTCGCCGTTTTTATTATCGCTCCGCTCGTTTATTTTCCCCAGTTCACAGAACCGGGGGTTTATTTTCATGTCTAAAGACACCAAATAAAAGATCGCAGAAAAATCCACTCTGCGACCTTTTATATTCAATATTCCTTCTTCATTGCACCATCTTCTTATGCGGACTGCATCTTACCGACAGCACAATTTTTCCCGCATCATAGCCGTGTGCAAGCACCATCATAGCCGTACGCAAGCACCATCATAACTGTACACAAGTACTTAATAATGTGCTGCCCCGCACTCGCAATACTGATTGATTTTGAACAACTTCCAGAACAAGCGCGCTATCTTATAGAAGAAACCGGCAATACCGCCTTTGTGGCAGATATGTGTACAAGTTTTGGTTGCGTCAAACATTTCGTTGCAAACCTCGCAAACACCGTCATCATTTGTGTCAATGTGTCCTGTTGCCGGAATGATGCTGATAACCTTTGAATCACCGCAGCCATCGCAAACGTTCATAACTGCTCCGTCTTTTGTGCAATCAGGGTTAACTGTTGTTTCTGCATATGAATGCTCATGATTAAGCCTAAAGAAATCAAGCTGAAGTGCCGGTCGAATACCTACATCGGGAACGTCACTGTAGCAGGTGGATGAAACTATACCGCCGTAATTGATGTTGCACACTGAGTGGTTATCCCAACCTGCCGAACGCAAAAGTGTTTTTGCTCGTCCGCTTGAATATACATATACGCCCTGACTCTTTGCATAGTCAGTTGGCTTAACATCACGTTTTTTATCACTTGAAAGACTTGTTGCAAATCCGTAATCAGGATTTGACACGTCAGCAACTGACAAAAGGAAAACCTTATCAGTGGTTGGAGTCTTATCAAACTGCGGATAAGTCGGATGAGCCTTGTTCTCAAGCTGTGTTTCCTTGATTGACCACAATTCATGCTCATTGAATGCAACATTGCTGAAATCTTCATTGAGCCACTTTCTGATTGAACTTTGCTTATAATCATTGGCTTTTATCGGATTTGATGAATCATTGTTAGTTGTGTAATCCGGATAGTAACAAATATTGTTATATGCCTGAGAATCTATTACCATATTGCTTAAAATAAGGCCGTTCTTAGCATCAAGAATTTTCCATTCCATCGGCTCAAACTTGAACCAATAATTATTATTAACTCTGTATCCGCTTTTATATTGCCACGTATTGCTCGAATTGCTTGCATAAAACGTATAGTAAGGTCTGTACTGAGAAAAATTAACACATCTGTATTTCTCTCCGTTATACTCAACGTCGGCAAACTTCATCCAATCTCCCTGCGTCGCTGAATTATATTCACCATTGCCGCTGTAATAGCCATATGAAACCCAATTAAGATATTGGGTTTCAAGTTCAGCAATCAGATTCATATCTTTGACTCTGCTTTGCGGATATGAGCCAAACTCAATTATATCACCGTCAGCATATTCTTCGGCAGCAGATGAACTGATGCCAAGCGGTAAAACTGTAATAATCATAATTACGGCAAGTAATGCTGCCAACATTTTCTTAATGTTTCTCCTCATAGTTAACACCTCTGTTAATGTTTTTTGTATAAAGTGTACAGATAATGAACACATGTATAATATAGCATAACTTACTAAAAAATGCAAGGAGGAAACGTGAGATGATAAAAACGAAGTTATCACGTAATTCCTCATTGTGAAATCATAACCACCCGTCAAACGGGTGGTTTGCACAAGGGCTAAAAGCCCTGTTAC
>JAMPDR010000011.1 GCA_023665555.1 Ruminococcus sp. | reverse complement strand
ATATAAAATCAAACCGTGTAAACTTTTAGTTGAAACAAGATACTACGAAATCGTATCAATCTTCTTTTGCGGACTCAATCTTACCGTTGGCATAACCTTCCCCGCAATATGAGCCGTGCGCAAGCACTGCGGACTGTATCTTTCGATAGGCACAACCTTTCCCGCATCATAATAAAAATCAAAACATATAAAACTTTTAACGAAAAATTAAGCTTATCAGGGTCTGATTTAGTACAAGCTGTGAAAAAAATCAAAATCTGCAAAATAAATGAGCAAATACTCTTGATTTTTTTTTTGCATTGTGGCTTAATTATAATGCTAATGTTATAAATAAGGAGATGTATTCCAATGGCACAGATTAAAAGACTTAAGTATTTTGCGAACGGTGAATGGCTGGAATCAAAAACCGAAAAGTACATGGATATATACAATCCTAGTACAGGTGAGGTTATTGCTGAAACACCGTGCTGCACACAGGAAGAAGTTGAATACGCAATCGCAAGCGCAAAGGAAGCATTCAAATCATGGTCAAATGTACCTGTTATGAAGAGAACTCAGGTTCTTTATAAATTCCGTGAATTGCTTGTTGAGCATATGGACGAACTTGCAAAACTTTGCGCACTCGAACACGGTAAAGTTCTTGCTGAAGCAAAGGGTGATATTCTCAAGGTTAAAGAGCCTGTTGAGCACGCACTCAGCGCTCCGTCACTCACAATGGGCGACTGCATGCGCGACACTTCAAGCGGATATGACACAACACTTTATTATGAACCTGTCGGTGTTTTCGCAGGTATCGTACCGTTCAATTTCCCAGGCATGATTCCCATGGGCTGGATGGTTCCCATCTGCATTGCAGCAGGTAACACAATCGTTCTTAAGCTTGCATCAATGACTCCGATGACTGCAATGCGCCTTACAGAACTGCTTGAAGAGGCAGGACTTCCTAAGGGCGTTGTTAACATCGTTACATGCAGCAGAACAGAAGCAGACATTTTCCTGCATCATCCTGATGTTAAAGGCATCACTTTTGTTGGTACAACAAAGGTTGGTCAGCATGTTTACGGAACAGCAGCATCAAACGGTAAGAGAGTTCAGTGCCTTTGCGAAGCAAAGAACCATGCACTTGTTCTTGAAGATGCGGCACTTGAACGTTCTGCAAGAGGTATCATCAACTCATCATTCGGCTGCGCAGGCGAACGCTGCATGGCACTTCCGGTTGTTGTTGCTCAGGAATCGATTGCTGATAAGCTTGTTGCTCTTCTTAAGCAATACGCACAGGAACTGACACTCGGACCTGCATATGAGGAAGGCTCAAAACTCGGTCCTGTTGTTTCTGCCGCTCACAAAGAAAGAGTTGTTGGCTGGATCAACAAAGGCATTGAAGAGGGTGCAACCGTTGTTCTTGACGGAAGAGATGCAGTTGTTCCCGGTTATGAAAAAGGTTTCTATGTCGGACCTACAATTCTTGACAATGTTACAGAGGATATGACAGTCGGTACACAGGAAATCTTTGGACCTGTTCTTTGCATCAAGAGAGTTAAGACTTTCGAAGAGGGTCTTGCACTCATGAACAGAAATCCGTTTGCAAACGGTTCTGTTATATTCACACAGAACGGCTATTATGCAAGAGAGTTTGCAAAGCGCACAGACGGCGGTATGGTTGGTGTTAACGTTGGTATTCCTGTTCCGGTCGGTGTATTCCCGTTCACAGGCCACAAGAAGTCATTTTTCGGCGACCTTCACTGCCTTGGCAAGGATGCATTCCGTTTCTTCACTGAAACAAAGGCAGTCACAACACGTTGGTTCGACGAAGAAGAAATGAAAGCAACTCATGTTGACACATGGGACGGTTCAGTAGGCGGCTGAGTTTTCATATAAATATTTAAAGCAGTCTTTCGGGACTGCTTTTTTATATGATGGGATGCGGGGAAGGCTGGTGCTTGGCGAAAGATATGGTCCGCAAAAGAAAATAGTCAAATGGTTGTGTACAACCAAAGATTGATCTTATAGTAAGCCGCTTAACATTCAGGTCTACCATACAAAATTGTATCAGTTATTCATTCTTCTTTGTACTATACAACTTTCTTTTCCCTCTCTTAATTTCACTTCTTTTCTTCTCTGGAATTTACTTTGGGAATTCACGATTTTTTAACACAGATGTTAATCAATAAAATTATCAGTCCACTGAACGAATTAGTTGTGGACTGATTGTATCATTATAATAATGGTTTAAAAGGATTTCTACTTCGTCTTGCATATACATATGCACGGGAGTTCATCGGTGCAATTATTATTGTTTTCTTTGAAAAATTAGCATCTGAAATATCTAAGTTTGGGTTACATATTTTTATTTTCTTGAGGTTGTCACACTGACAGAAAGCGTTTCTTCCAATTTTCTTAACGGTGCGTGGAATTGTTATGCTACTAAGATTACGGCAACTATAAAAAGCCGAAGTTCCAATATTTGTGATACTATCTGGAAGTATTACACTGACAAGAGTTGAGTTATCTTTAAAAGCGCCACTACCAATCATTTTAACAGTATTTGGAACTATGTATTCAATAAATGTTTTCCCTTGAGGATATTTAATCAAAGTACTTTTATCGTAATTAAAAAGTACACCATTATCGCTTAAATATATGTTGTTATCATCCTCGATAAAAATATTTGCAAGATTGCAACAATCTGTAAAAGCATCCCACTTTATATGTTGTAAACTTTTAGGTATTTTAATGCTTCTTAAATTGTTGCATCCATAGAAAGCAAACGCTCCAACATAAGTTACACCATATATAATATTTATACTGGTTATTTTCAACCTATTATCATTCCATGGTGGTACACTTGCCCATGATGCAGGATAATCTCTGTAATCCCAATCATCCATTCTACCCTTACCGCTGATTACAAGTTCACCGCTATCATATAGCACCCAAGTGAGATTTTTTCCACAAGTGCCTGCTGAATCAATTGTTTTTTCAACGATTTTTTCGATAACGGTTGAAGGCGCTACGTATTTTGTTGGCGACGACGCAAAAAATCCAGATTCGTCTTTCTTTATAACAGGCTCACTTTCCACTGATTTCGGCTCAACAGTAGGCTTTACTTCCGTTACACCTGTAAATGAAATGACAGCCTGTAAAACTTTTTTGATTTTGTCAGAGGTTTCGTCAACCTTATGTATTGCAATCATGTGTTGGTCACAAAGATAAAAATCAAACGCATCATTTAAAACAACATCTTCAAACTTAATGGTAATGATTGATTTGTCATAATTTATTGCGCGTTCAACTTCTTTTTTCACCCATCTTGATTTTTGTGCATCATTGGTAAGCAACAACACAAAACAAGCACAATCTTTTAAGGCACGATTGATTACTGCGGCATATTCACTTCCCACAGGTATATCGTACGGTGCCATCCATGTGTCAATTTTATTCTTTATAAATAGATGTCTTATAGCATCTGCCGATGCTTGATTCTTTGAACTGTAACTTATAAATGCATATCCCATTTTCTATAATTTTCTCCTATTTAACACAAAATACAACATATTAATTTTAAGTTATATATGCCGTTTTGTCAATAAAATTATAATAAAAATTTAATTGTTTCTCAAGTTTATTCCTAAATCATTGACAACAAATTTTTATAAGTATATAATTTTAATATCTAGATATCACTATATCACTGACTCACTCTAGTATCTTGTGATATCTGAAAGTCTGACCGTTTTCCCTTACTCTGAGTTATACGCTTTCGGAGCGATGAGAACGGTTTTATTTTTTAGACAGTCACTCTGTCTTATCACACCTGTCCGCTCACAGACATGGACTACGTGATAATCAAATACTTGTGAGCGGAAAGGCTATGATAACTATGAGTTATTTACCAATGATGGATTATGAAACGGCAAGCAGTGAGGTCAAAAATGAGTTTGACGATCAGATTGCCAAACACGGCAGAATCACTAACATGAAGAAAACTCTTCTGAATAATGTTCCTGCTTTCAAGGCTTATATGGAATGGTACACACTCTATGATTTGATTGTTCCCTTTGTTGGGGAAAGAGGACTCAGTCTTTTTTCTTATGCAATTTCAAAAGGCAACGACTGCTTAGTTTGCGGCTCGTTCTTCCGCAAAATTCTGATTGATGCAGGCGAAGATCCCGATAATCCAAATCTAAGTGATATGGATAAACTTCTCATGGAACTCGGTCAGTCAATTTGTGTTAATCCTCACAATATTCCTGACTATATCTATGATGATTTAAAAGCAATGTTCACCGATGAACAAATAGTATTACTGCTTGCTTTTGCGGGAATTATGTATGCAACAAACCTTTTCAACACAATTGCAAAAGTTCCTCTTGACGAGGTTTTGCTTAACTACAAATTAGACACTGACAAAGAATAATAAAGACAGCCGTATAATAGATAAGGAGAAAAACAATGGGTGATTTCAGCGGAAAAGTCGCATTTATAACAGGCGCAGCACACGGTCAGGGCCGTGCAGTCGCAATCGAACTTGCAAAGCAAGGCGCAAATATCGTTGCGTTCGATGTTGCAAAAAAAATTGAATATCCAAAATATGAGTTTGGCTCAAACGATGAGCTTAACTCACTTGTTCGGGAGATTGAAGCAATCGGTCAACAGGCTCTTGCATGTGTCGGCGACGTCAGAGATGACAAGGCTGTCACTGCTGCCGTGAATCAAGCTGTTGAAAAGTTTGGAACAATTGATATCCTTTTCAACAATGCCGGAATCTGCGCTTATGCAACTGTTGACAAAATGACCGATGAGGAATGGAACGCAATGATCGACATCAACCTCAAAGGTCCGTTCAATGTTACAAGAAGAGTTTCTCCGATTATGATGAAAGCCAAAAAGGGTGTTATCATCAACAATTCATCGGTTATGGGACTTCGCGGCGGTAACAGACTGTCACATTATACAGCATCAAAATGGGGACTCACAGGTCTTACAAAAGCATGGGCAATTGAACTTGCACCATATAACATTCGTGTTGTGAGCATCCATCCCACAGGTGTAAACACTCCGATGAACGACGGACTTGCGGCAATGGAGGGCAAAACTCCCGAAGAAATCGCCGAAGCAAGTGCAGGTAATCTTCTGCCTGTTCCGTGGATTGAACCTGAAGATGTTGCAAACCTTGTTTTGTATGTTGCAAGCGATAAGGCAAGATATGCAACCGGTTCACAGTTTGTGCTTGATGCGGGTCTGTTGAGCGTTTAATTTTGACTGATTGTTTTGGGATGCGGGTAAAATCCTGCAAATTTGAAAATACTTGCTCGCATACAGAAAAAGATAATGAGGTGTAATTATGGACTATACTATGAAATTTGACGATAAGTCGGTTGTTATTTCGGGCGCGGCAAGCGGTATCGGACTTGAAACCGTTAAGGCATACCTCGGCAACGGCGCAATCGTATACATGGTTGACTTCAACGAAGAAGCCAACGAAGAACAAGGAAAACTGCTCGCTGAACAATATGGTGAAGGAAAAGTTTTCACCGTAACCGCTGACATGACAAAAGATGAGGATACACAAAAAGTCATCGACTGCATCAAAGCCAACACAGGCAAAGTTGATATTCTCATCAACAATGCAGGCACGGGCGCAAATGTGCGCAGCATTAATGAAACTCATGAGGGTTGGGAAAAGGTTATCAACCTCAACCTGACAAGCCACTTCTTCTTCTCTCAGAAAGTTGCAACTGAGTTCATGATTCCGCAAAGAAGCGGAAAAATTATCAACATGTGCTCACTGAGTGCATTCATCGGTGTTCCTAATGCAGTTGCCTACAGTGCAAGCAAGGGTGCGATTTTGCAAATGACAAAATCACTTGCAGGTGAGTGGGCAAGATTCAATATTCAAGTCAACTGTGTTTGCCCCGGTTTTATTGAAACTCCGCTTATCAAAGAGGATATGGAAAATCCGCAGTGGATGGGATACATGAATCTCAGAATCCCGATGAAGCGTCTTGGAAAGCCGGAAGATGTTATTGGTGCAGTACTGTTCATGTCATCGAACCTCGCAGACTACATCACAGGCGCATCGTTGATTATTGACGGCGGTTATTCAAGTGCAGGATAATTTTAAGTAATAAGTAATAGGGAATAGTGAAGAAGTGCAGACTTTTCACTATTCCCATTGTTTTTTGCTTTGCTAATTTCTCATTATAAAAGCAGATTGCCCTTATTTGAACAATCTGCTTTTTATTATAATTTACACCGTAGCAAGTGCCTTATCGCTCAGCTTCATGAAGTCGATCTTGTCCATCTTTGTTCTCGGAAGAAGATCGTAAACTTCATATTTTCTCGGACAGCCGTAACCCTCAATATTTGCTGCACAGTATGCCTTGAGATCTTCAAGCGCTTTGCCTTTATCTTCAACGCTTTCGGCAAATGAAACACACAGTTTAACAAGCGGCTTACCTGTATTTTCATCATAGCCTTGAACTGCGCATACTTCGCTGACATAATCAAGTTTATCTACACATTCTTCGATTGAACTTGGATAAATATTATAGCCTGCGATGATGATGATTCTCTTCTTACGTGAAGTGAAATATATGAAGCCGTCCTCGTCAAGATAACCGATATCGCCTGTTCTGATCCACTTTGTGCCGTTATCATCAACATAGATTCCGTCATCTGTCACAACACCGTCGGGGAGATATCCCTGCATCATAAGATCGCCTCTCGCAACGATTTCTCCGCTTTCACCTGCCGGGAGCGGATTTCCGTAATCATCCCAAATTTCAATTGTAATGCCTGCAAGCGGATAACCCGATGCTTCTCTCTTATAGTGATCGTTACCGTTACTTGTCATAACACCGCACATTTCAGTAAGTCCGTAACCTCTGCCGAGCCTTGCAGCTGCGCCGTGCTTTTTCATGAGTCCGTCAAATTTATCAAGCAAAGCTTCGCTTACGATATCGCCGCCCGCAAAGCACATTGCAAGATTTTTTGTGCCCTCATTTTCAAAGTTGTCACAGTCGATCATCTTCTGGAACATCTTCGGCACACCGAGAATTTCAATAACGTTAAATTTTCTGATAAGTTCATTCGCCTGAACCGGGTCGAACTTCGGCATAACAATAGGCTTATATGCATTGCAAAGAGCATAATGCATTGAACCGCCAAGGCCGAACGCGTGAAAACACGGAAGCACACAAAGCGCATGAGCCGTTTCATAATCATGCGGCTGATCAAGGAGATAAAGTTTATATGCAAGAGAATTGAAAACATAGCTTGTGTGAATAACAGTTTTGCTTTTTCCTGTTGTTCCACCGCCATGGAGATAAAAGCCAACTTCTTTACCGATGCCCTTAACAGTGGGGACTTCCGGCAAATCCATTGCCATGATGTCTTTAAACCTGACAATAGTGTCACATTCCGGAACTTTCGCATTTTGCATTTCGTTGTATACAGCATATTTGTAAGCAACACCGTCGCAATAATCTGAAATTGAGCAAACAATTGTGGGGTACTCTGTAATAACAGCGGCAAACGGAGCAGCAGCAATATCAAGAAGAATCAAACCGTTTGACTTTGTAAGTTTCATAATCTGCATGAGTGCCTGCGGAGGAGTCAGCGGATGAACAAAGTTGGCAATAATGCCAAGTTTGTTAAGCGCATAAAAAGCTGTGAAAGCGTGTGAGCAAGTTGGAAGGAAAACGGTATATACATCACCTTTTTTCAAACCTTTTGATGCGAAATATGCTGCGAGTTTTTCAACGTCGGCAAGAAGCTTGCTCATTTTTGTTTCAGATGTCTGATCTGCAACGGGAATCACAAAAGCGGTATAATCACCGATATCTTTTGAAACCCTTTCATAGCACTCCTGAACATATTCATAACATGACTGATTTTCAGGGATAGTAAGATAGTGCTCTTTTGGAACACGATATTCATCATAACTGATTGTTGCCATCGTAATCTCTCCTTATCGGCATAAAGCCAAACGATCAGCTTTACACCGTGTCATAATTTTTACACTCTGTATTGTACAGGCAAACGAAGAAACTGTCAATTGTCAGAATCATGCCAAATGAAACAATTGTTACACAAGTGATGATTATGTTAGAAGAAAACTCGAATTTAATAAAAAGTTTAATATTTTAATTATGATGCGCTCCGGTACCTTGGCACATCTATGTAACACAACAGCGTTTATCCGCTAACTGAAACTTTCTTGTGAACGAAAAACAAAAGGTCGCAGGCATTCTCAGCCGCGACCATATTTTTTTACTCTTCCTTATTACCTAAAATTGCATCCGCAACTTCCTCACATGTAACAGCGTTCGGACAAATTCTTCTTGCGATGCGATTTGCTGCTGTAGTGTAAAAGTTATTCTCTGCAAAAAAGCGTTTCGGAACATCAGCTGAAAGAATTTCACCGTCAAAAAATAATGCACATCGGTCTGCATTTTCAGCCGAAAATTCAACATCATGAGTTACCATAACAATCGTCATGCCATTTGACTTCAATTGTTTGAGGATGTTGCTCAGCGTTTTCTTTGACGCCGGGTCCAACCCCTTTGTCGGCTCATCAAGCAGAAGTATTTGAGGTTCAAGCATAAGCGTTTTTGCAAGGGCACATTTTTGCTGTTCACCGCCACTGAGGTCATACGGATGCTTATCAAGCAGGTCAGCTATGTCAAGTGCTAACGAGATATGTTTGATTTTTTCTTCACGTTCTGTCTTTGGTATATCCAGTGCCTGCAAAAGTTCATTGAAGTCATCTTTAACATTATCCTTCAAAAATACTGTCTGCGGATTCTGTGGCAGAAAAGCTAGCTTTTTTCGATAAAGTGAGTTGCCTTTATATGATTTTATCGGTACATCATCAATCAGAATTTTACCGCGATAAGCCTTGTTTAAGCCGGAAATTACATTAAGGGTAGTTGTTTTGCCGGTTCCGTTTCCGCCGAGGATACAGAAGAATTCACCCTTATAAACCTTAAACGAAACTCCGCGCAAAACATCGGGTAAATCACGTTCATAGCGGAACCACACTTTTCTTAGTTCAACCGCTATTTGTTCACTGTGTTTATATTCCGCAATTTTTGCATCACATTTGATATTTCCAAAGTGTCTTTCAAGGAAATCTCTGCCTTCTCTGACCGTCAGCGGACACTCGTCTGATATGTTCAAAGCATTATAAATTCTCATTGCGCTCGGCAATCCCGAAAGCATAGGATGATCCTCCTGAATTTCACCGAGCCTTTTTCCAACATTTCTCGGAGTATCATATAAGAGAACCTTGCCCTCGTCCATAAGCAGCACCTTGTCCGCAATCGGGAACACGTCTTCAAGTCGATGCTCGGCAAGCAATATTGTTAAACCGAGTTCCTGATTCAGCTTTTTCAGCGTTGCAATGAAATCAGCGGCGGCAATTGGGTCAAGCTGACCTGTCGGTTCGTCAAGAATCAGAATTTTCGGTTGCATCACCATAACCGATGCCAAATTCAAAAGCTGTTTCTGTCCGCCGGAAAGTTCATCAGTATTGCTTCTGAACCAATTTTGTATTCCGAAATAGCTTGCCATTTCACCAACCCGGCGGCGAATTATTTCTGTTGGTATGCCAAGATTTTCGAGTCCGAAAGCTAGTTCATGCCACACTTTATCGGTAACTATCTGATTGTCGGGATTTTGAAGCACATAGCCTATCTCACAGGCACTTTTTCGCTCTTCAAGTTCCGACTGAAGAATACCGTTGTAAATAATTTTTCCGCTCTTTTCACCTGCCGGGGAAAGTTCTTTTTTCAACAGCTTCAAAAGCGTTGTTTTTCCGCAGCCTGATTTTCCGCAAAGCACAACAAAATCGCCGCTGTTGATGTTCAGCGATACATTATCAAGCGCATTTTTCTCCGTCTTTGGATAACGGAAAGTTAAATTTTCGATATGTAATATTTCCATTTAAGACTCTCCTTAACTTCAATCATAAACGGCATAAACGAAAGAACAGCAAACGAAATATAGACGGCAAGTGCAGGAAATGTCACATTCAAATTGCTGATTCGCGGATAGTAATTGAATACAGTTTGTCCCGTCCCGACACCAAACAATGTTATACCCAAAAGCAAAGCACTGACAGCAAGCATAACGGCATCATTCGAATTAAAGCGAAACAAAGCAAAATTGGTTCTGCCTTTCATGCCGTATCCTCTCGCTTTCATCGATGCAGACATCTCCATTGAGTTTTCCATCGACCACGCAATCATCGCCGAAAAAACTCGCAGTGCACCTTTTATTCTATCGGTATAGCTTTTTGATGAATACAAACCCATTGCTTTTTGTGCTCGGCTGACTTTATGCATTTGTCGCTTAAACATCGGAATGAACCTCAGCGCCATTGAGAGCACCAACGACAACTTGGGAATCACCTTACCAAACAGATAAAGGAACTTATCGCTTGTCATTATTTTTGAATAGCAGCTGCACCATAAAAGCACGGCAATCACCATAACAGCAATCGCAGCGCCATAGATGAACGCTTCCATAGTGACGGGGTTACCGTTGAGGAAAAACAGCGGCGTAACGCCGTTATGAGAAAACAGCGGATTGGTAATTGCAACCATCAAAAACAGTGGCAGATAAAAGCCGATATTACTGATTCGTTCTTTGCGCGTTTGAAGAACAGCGCAAAAGCAAACACCGCCGAGCAGTGCCGTAAGCTGCATAACAGGATTCGACACAAACATACAAATCAGCAGTTCCGCAAGAAAATACACCATCAAAACTGACGGATGATAATTGCCGAATGTTTTCACTTTCCTCACCTCCCAATACCAATGAAAATACTCTTCCGCGAAAGGCAGAAGAGTACAACAGATTATCAGAAAGCAAAGCCTTGAACACATCAAGACATCTGATTAATCGGTTGCACTCTTCTCACCAAAGCAGTAACCGCGGGAATACGGCAGGTGTTCCGGCTTATGGCAACAGTGAAGAATCTCATCTGCTTGCCAAACACGGTAATGGCGGTTGCTTCGGACTCTGACCGAATTTCCCTTTTCATTTACTCAGCTAAGAAAGTTCCTGTTCATTCAGATCTTCCATAATAGCGTTTCAAACCGTATTTCTATTAAAATTTAATTGATTATATCATACACATTAGCTTAAATCAAGTGTGCAGCATCTTCAGCCGGAAAAGAGTTAAACAGAGCATCTGTTCCAATCAGGTGCTCTGTTTGCTTTAGTTCTTAATCAAGTGCATCATAAACTTCATCGGTTACAGGCTCTAACCATTCATTTGAACATTCTTCACCGGGGCACTCAACGGCCAAATGACTGAACCAACTGTCTTTTTTTGCTCCGTGCCAGTGCTTGACTCCGGCAGGAATTGTTACAACATCACCGGCTTTAAGGCTTTGCGCCGGCTTGCCCTCTTCACAATACCAGCCTTCACCGTCAACGCAGATGAGAAGCTGACCGCCGCCTGATTTTGCATGGTGTATATGCCAGTTGTTTCGGCAACGCGGCTCAAAAGTAACATTGGCAATAAAAACAGTTTCTTTTGGATTTGTAAGCGGATTCAAATAGCTGTTGCCGATAAAATATTGGGCAAAATCAGTGTTTGGTTCGCCCATTCCGAAAAATCCGCCGTGTTCCTCACAACCGCAATCATCAGAATATACTTCTTTTGCCATTCTGAAAGCCGCCCATGCGTTAGGCCATCCTGCATAAAAAGCAAGATGTGTCAATATTTCTGCCATCTCAGTTTTTGTCACGCCGTTATTTCGTGCAGTTGAAAGATGATAGGTCAATGAACTGTCAACAATACCTTTGCTTATCAGGGCAGTAATTGTAACAATTGAACGCATTTTGAGTGAAAGGCGGTCTTCTCTTGACCATACCTCTCCGAATAATACATCATCATTCAGCTGTGCAAATTTCGGTGCAAAATCGTTTAATGCATCTCTTCCTGCTGTTTGTTTAACCATAATAAATCACCATGCGATACAGATCATCTCTCAAATAGATATGAAATATTTTACCTGAGTGTCCGTACCGCTGCCTCCTTCTAAATTTTTAACGCTGGATGCCATAGCCTTTCCGACTGCACAGAAAGTTACTATACACCTTCCTGCAATCGGGCAGGCATAAATGAATTTTAATTCAGTGAAAATTTGACCGTTACATCTCCGTCGCCCAAAAGTTTCACAAGTTCATCATTGCTTAAGTTCTGTATTTTTCCAAGTCGCGTAAAGTTCCACGTATTGGTATCATAATAAATGGTGATTGAATTTCCTTGATACAAAATAACATCTCCGGCCTGAACGGTAATTCTTTTATCATTGGTAGGCAGTGTTGTTTCCAAACTGCCTACCTTTTCGAAATTTGCATAATCATGCATTTTAATCACCAAATCATCTTTTGAAAGCAGTTCAACAAAAGCCGCCGCAGATGAATTGTTTTCCGGCAAAATTTTCACCTTGACATCATTTATATATGCATAAACCATATTTTCCATATTGTTCACATTTTCTGTCGATTCAGTTAGTTTAGTTTCGCTCGTTTTCGATAAATTACTTTCTTGTTGATTGCCGCACGCTGAAAATATTAATAAAAGCAGAGCAAGAAAAATAACTGTAATACTCTTTTTCATCATCTTACTTCAGATTATCATTAAAGAACTTGACCATTTTATCAAACGGTATAATATCTGTTTTGTCATAAAGATCAGTGTGAACTGCGTTGGGGATTATCATAAGTTCCTTATTTTCACCGACGAGATTTTTGAAAGCGTCTTTGCTGAAATAGCATGAATGTGCCTTTTCACCGTGAATGAGCAAAACTGCACTGCGTATTTCATTGCTGTATTGCAAAATCGGCATATTCAAAAACGAAAGTGATGATGTAATGTTCCAGCCGTCATTTGAGTTGAGAGATCTCTTATGATATCCTCTGTCAGTCTTGTAGTAATCATAATAATCCTTAACAAAGAACGGTGCATCCTGCGGAAGAGGATCAACAACTCCGCCCGCTCTTGTGTAGCTGCCGTTTTTATAATCAACGATTCTTTGTGCATTAAGCGCCTTGCGCATTTCAAAACGCTTCTCTTCGCTGTCATCTGAATCAAAATATCCCTTAGCGTTGACGCGTGTCATGTCGTACATTGTTGATGCAACGGTTGCTTTGATTCTTGTGTCGATTGCGGCAGCATTTAAAGCCATTCCACCCCAACCGCAAATTCCGATTATGCCGATTTTTTCGCTGTCAACGTTATCCTGAACAGAGAGAAAGTCAACCGCCGCCTGAAAATCTTCGGTGTTGATGTCAGGAGAAGCAACATATCTCGGCTGACCGCCGCTTTCGCCTGTGAAAGATGGATCGAAAGCAATTGTCAAAAATCCTCTTTCTGCCATTGTCTGTGCATAAAGACCGGATGACTGTTCTTTAACTGCACCGAACGGTCCGCTTACTGCGATTGCAGGCAATTTGCCGGTTGAATTTTTCGGCTCATATAAATCTGCGGCAAGAGTTATGCCGTAGCGATTGTGAAATGTAATTTTTCTGTGATTTACCTTGTCGCTTTTCGGGAAAGTTTTATCCCATTCTTCTGTTAAAATCAATTTTTCTTCCATGTTGAGTCCTCCTCATCAAATTACTTTGCTCATATCATAGGCTGTTTTCAGTGACGGATGTCCGTCAATTTCACCTGCGTCATTCACTCCGCCGGCAAATACCGTACCTTTAAGCTGTGCTTTTTCAAAACAATCAATCCAGCCCTCAAGTCCGCTGATTGCTCTTGCATCAACTCCATCCTCGTTCTCGGCGGCGGTAGAAAGGAAGTAGACGTCGCGGAATTTATAGTCAGATGCATAAAGCGGATTCATTCTGTCAAGCAGAGTTTTCATCTGTCCGCACATTTCATAATAATAGATTGGTGATGCGAACACAAGCACATCGGCATTTTTCATCTTTTCCGCGATTTCAATTGCATCATCTTTAATTACGCATTTCTGAATTTTTTGGCATGCAAGGCAGCCTTTGCAAAATGCAATTGATTTATTTTGCAGGCTTATTTTCTCAACGGAGTTTCCTGCTTCTTTTGCACCATTTGCAAATGCATCGGCAAGAGCCTCAGAATTGCTGCGGTTTCTCAAACTTGTGGTGATAACAAGAATATTCTTACTCATAAGCTTAATCTAATATACAGAAAAACTGTTTTGTTTGTTATTCTGTATTTTCCCTTTCTAAAAAAATTAATTTAATCAGGTTGACAACCATAATTTTTAATGGTAGAATGATTATATAACCTAAAGCTAACTTTAGGTCAAGACTTTTTTTTAAAATTTTTTGCGAGGTTTTTATGTATACGATAGGACAAGTTTCAAAAATGTTTAATTTGCCGATTTCAACCCTGCGTTATTATGACAAAGAGGGACTTTTTCCTGATATGCAGCGTTCTTCGGGAATTCGAAAATTTGGAGAAAAAGAACTTGAGGCGCTCAGAGTCATTGAATGTCTGAAAAAATCCGGGCTTGAAATCAAGGATATAAAGCAATTCATGCAGTGGTGTGCAGAAGGCAGCAAAACATATCCTCAGAGAAGAGAACTTTTTCTTAAACAAAAGGAAATGGTTGAAAGCGAAATACGCAGAATGGAAAAAACACTTGATATGATTAATTTCAAATGTTGGTATTACGAGCAGGCAATCAAAGACGGCAACGAGGAGCGGCTGAATGAAATGATACCGGATAGTCTGCCACAAGAAATTCAGGAGATATACAACAAAGCACATGCGGAATAATTTAGAAATTTAATTAACATAAGGAGAAAAACGATGAAATCTATTTGCGGAATTTATTGCACAAAATGTGAATCAAACAACACTTTCAACGATTGTTGTAAAACCGATGGTAACCCATTTGAAGAGAAATGCCTTGTTGCAGTATGCTGTCAAAAGGCGAAAATGAACTATACAAATTCAAAGAAATATTGATGTCAGAATTTAACAGCCTTTTCACTCTTTTTCTATCCATAATACTTGATAATTTTCAGTCAGTTCTTGTATACTGGTAAAAGAATATTAATATTTCAATTTTCTTGTCAGTTAAAAATTATAACAATAAAACGCGCGGACGATATTTTAATTTTAGTATAGCCTAATTCGCGTACATGAAAAGCAACATCATGCAATTCATCAGTAAATTCTTGTGATACAGAAAATATTTTTTCACAAAATGTTGTATCTTGCAGTGGTTTGTGTTAAACTTAAATAAGGCGATAGGCTTATTTAAGAAAGGGTATGATAGTATGAAATGTCCGTTTTGCGGCTACTCCGAAAGCAAGGTTATTGATTCAAGACCGACCGATGAGGGCGAAAGAATCAGAAGAAGACGTGAATGTATCTCTTGCTCAAAAAGATTTACAACTTATGAGATAATCGAAACAGTTCCGATCATCGTTGTAAAAAAGGATAAATCGAGAGAAGCTTTTGACAGAGTTAAGCTGTTCAACGGCATGCTTCGCGCTTGCGAAAAAAGACCTGTTTCAATT
This sequence comes from Ruminococcus sp., assembly GCA_023665555.1. Classification (GTDB taxonomy): domain Bacteria; phylum Bacillota; class Clostridia; order Oscillospirales; family Acutalibacteraceae; genus UBA6857. The sequence continues at coordinate 23,515 of JAMPDR010000011.1, read as the reverse complement.
GCACAAATTGAAAACACTGTAAGTGCAATCGAAGCTGAACTTCAGAATTCACTTGACAGAGAGATAACCTCAGTGCATATCGGTGAACTGGCAATGGAAAAACTCAAGGAACTTGATGAAGTTGCATATGTTCGTTTTGCTTCAGTTTACCGTCAGTTCAAGGATATTAACACTTTCATGGAGGAACTTGCAAAGTTGCTTGGTGAAAAGTAAAACAGCATACATATATTTTCAACATCAATGAATATAATTTAAAGTAACACCGCACAAAAACTTTTTTCGTTTGTGCGGTATTGTCTTAGTGGGAGTGTCCGATATGCGGAGTTTAATTTGTGTTTCCCCTCCGCAGGCAGGGAAACACGTAGCAAATAACTCCTCGCAGTGGCTACTCCCGTCTTAATCATATTTTTAGTTGGAAAGGATATGGTACTATGGGATGCTGCTCAATTACCGACCTTCGCAGCAAAGAGGTCATAAGTGCAAAAACGGGCTGTCGAATCGGCAATGTCAGCGACGTTGAGATTGACACATGCGATGGAAAACTTGTTTCGTTAATCATATGGGGAAAAGGCAGATGCTTTGGCATGTTTGGCAGAGATGAGGATATTTGTATCCCCTGGGAGGACATCGAGGTGATAGGCGATGACACGATTCTTGTTTGCAAAGAGATTCAGCATCGTCCTCCGCCAAACCGCCGAGGAATTTTCGACGGGCTTTTCAGAAATTGATATATGTAGCCACGGTAAATCATGAAGTTACCGTGGCGATTATTGTGTTGCTTTGCAATTAAATTGATAATCTGTTATGCTTTTTCCTGTTATATAAACATATTAAAACAATGGCTGTAAGTCCAAAATATACTGTCAGAACAAATGGCAATGCACTTTCGGATATTGCAAATGTTGAGTATGGGAAAGCTGCAACCGCATGTATTGCCAATGTGCTGATTTTGACAAGTATCTCTGCTGCAAAATGCAGTAAGTGTGAAACAATCGGAATAAAATAGAACATCACATATAACCCTGCACACAAAATCAACGGCATTGTTAAAGGCAGTAAAATAAGATTTGCAATCACTGTCATTGTTGAAACACAGCCGAATACGCTTACCGTAACAGGAAACGTGAACAGGCTGACACTGACGCTGATGGATATGCTTTGAATGACTACCGTCGATATTTTCTGAATCAGTCTGCCTTGATGCGGCTTGACAATTTTTTGAGTAAGTTTTTCGGATATCGGAATTGCCAAAACTATAATTGCAAGTGTTGAAAGAAAGGACAGCAAAAAGCTTATGTTGACACAGCTATATGGATTTATCAGCAAAACCACAATGGCGGCAAAGCCGAGTGAATTTAATGAGTCGGGTGTTTTCCTTATGACGAATCCGCAAAGGTATACAATCATCATGATACCTGCTCTCATAACTGAGCCGCTGAAACAGGTGAACCCCATGATTATCAGCACAAAGCAAATGAGCATCAGGGCATATTTCCGTTTATCAAGCCCTGCTTTTGAAATGATATTCATGATAAACAGTACCCAGATTGACAGGTGCAGACCTGAAACTGCCATGATATGAGCCACACCCGCACTTTTAAAGTCGGAATATGTACTGTCATCAATATAGGCCTTTTCGCCGAGCAAAATACTGATGAGGAATCCTGCTGTGTCACTGTCAAATGACGAGCGCAGCTGATTGATTACCTTTTGCCGCTCATGTTTGATTGTGAATGACAAAGATTTATGATTGCAAACTTCCATTGATACAATTCCGGTTGGGTATGCGCCCAGATAAACTCCTCGGCTTTTGAAATGTCTGTGTATACTTTCATCATCGCCGCCTAGGGTGTAAATTGTGCCGTTGAAAGAAACTGTGTCATTAGGCTTGATTTTATCGAGTATCAATTCAAGATTTTCATCGTATTTTGAATATGCTGCAAATGAAAGTCTGATTTTAGCGTTTTGCCGACTGCCGTTTACAGTTTCAAGGTTTGCGTTGACATAATATCTGTTGTCACTTGGAACAGGGTAGTCGGTGACGATCGCGGTGATCTGAACATTTTCGCCTGTCAGCTTAAGTGCAGGGTAGTAGTGATATGCTTCAAAGAATGTGAAAAGGAAACAGCCTGCCATAGCCGTAACGAAAATCGTTTTTAGCCATGCAGACTGTTTTAATTTTTTATTCATCATGCTTACGGTGGATAATATTAACATCAACACACTCATCAGTATAGTAACCACTGCATTATCAGCAATGCACAGAAAAACTAACGTGCACAATAACGCAAAGCCGATGACGGCGAGTGGTCGTTTCAAATTATCATTCCCTTCCGTAGGTGTGTTGTTTTCGAGTATTTTTTATTCTCGAAAGCGATGAGCTCAAATCTTTATTCTGATGTTTACATTGTACTATTCTTGTCGGAATTTGTCAAATAAAAATTAGTCCCCTATTTATTACTGTTTATCCGAAAATAAATATAAAAAACACTTGATATTTTTAACAATATGTGGTAGAATACACATAATCCGTAATGTAAACTTGCAGAGTGGGCTTTGACAGTCCGCTCTTCTTTATTGCAAAATCACGATATATGCGATTAAAAGGAGGATGATATTATGGCTAAAGGCGGAAATACGGTTGCCGCCGTGAGAGAAATTGTTGAACCGATTGCTCAATCGCTCGGTCTTTCAATTTGGGATATTCGTTTCCTCAAAGAGGGTGCACAGTGGTATCTGCGCATTTTCATTGATAAGCAGGGCGGTGTTTCAATTGACGACTGCGTTGATATGACGCATGCAATCAATGGGCCGCTTGATGATGCTGACCCAATTGAACAGGCTTATTTACTGGAAGTAAGTTCTCCGGGAATCGAAAGAGAACTTACACGTCCCGAACATTTTGAACAGTGCATGGGCGAAAAAATTATGGTTAAAACCATAAGGCCGATCAATGGTAAAAGAGAGTTCAAGGGTATTCTTGAAAGCTATGATGAGGGTAATGTTACACTCAGATGTGACGATGAATCAGGATTGACCTTCACAAAAAAAGAGGTTTCATGGATAAAACTTGACGATTTCGATGCGTAAAAATTAATTAACATATTATTTACATGAATGAGAAAGGAAGAACCGAAAAAATGAATGAAGAACTTTTCAAGGCAGTTAAGTCGCTTGAAGAAGAAAAAGGAATTTCCGCTGATTTTCTTTTTGAAAAAATCCAGGCGGCAATTATCAAAGCAACAAAAAATCTCTATGGCGATGTAGACAACGTATTTTGTGATATTGATGCTGATGCAAAAACACTCAGAGCATACCGCAAAATTCAAGTTGTTGACGAAGTGACAGACACAAGACAAGAAATGACCGTTGAGGAAGCAGTTAACTATGATGAATCTGCTGTTGTCGGAAAAATAATTGAAATTGAAGTTGAGCCGAAAAACCTCAGCAGAATTTTTGCTCAGACAGCTAAAAGCGTTATCCGCCAAGGCATCAGAGAAGCTGAAAGAGAAAGGTCATCAAGAGAGTTTCAGGAGAAAAACCAGGAAGCAGTATCTGCTGTTGTTCAGATGGTTGACCCGGAAACAGGCGATGCAAGAATCACAATCGGCAAAAACAAGGTTACCCTTTTCAAAGCAGACCAGCTGCCGAATGAAAAACTTGTTCCGGATCAGATTATCCAGGTATATGTTTCAGTTGTTAAGGAGGAATCCGGAACAAACTTTGCAAACGTATCAAGAAAGCATCCGGGTCTTGTTAAGAGATTGTTTGAAAAGGAAGTTACTGAAATTTCAGACGGTATTGTTGAAATTATTGCTGTTTCAAGAGAAGCAGGTTCAAGAACAAAAATGTCAGTCAGTAGCCGTGATGAAAATGTTGACGCTGTCGGCTCATGCATCGGTCCGAAAGGTACTCGTGTAAATGCTGTTATTGATGCTCTCGGAGGAGAAAAGATCGACATCATCAATTACAGTGAAAATCCGGCTGAATATATCGCAGCTGCCCTTGCTCCGTCAGAGGTTAAATCTGTTGAAGTTGATCCTAGCGGTGCAAAAAGCTGCCACGTTATTGTTCCGGGAAATCAGCTTTCACTGGCAATCGGCAACAAAGGACAGAATGTTCGTCTTGCCGCCAAACTTACAGGCTGGAAGATTGACATCAAACCCGAAGATTAACAGCTTGTCAAATAATTAGTTAAGGAGGCTAGACAATGCAGACGAGAAAAATACCAATGAGAAAATGCATGGGATGTTCTCAAATGTTCCCGAAAAAAGAGCTTGTCAGAGTTGTGAAATCAAGAACCTTGTCTGAGGAATCAGGCGAAGAGGTCTATGAAATTTCACTTGATCTCATCGGCAAAAAGGCAGGCAGAGGTGCATATGTATGCAAAAGTCTTGACTGCCTTAAAGCGGCACGAAAAGCAAAGCGTATCGAACGTGCGCTTGACTGCAAAATTCCCGATGAAATCTATGACAGAATGGAAAAGGAGATGTTGGAAAGTGAATGACCGAACTCTTTCCCTTCTCGGAATTGCAAGACGCGCCGGGAAACTCAGTCTTGGCCACGATGCGGCAATTGAAGCCATTGTGAAAAACAAAGCAAAGCTTTGTATAGTGTGCAGTGACGGCTCACAGAGATTAAAAAACGAAATGAGCCATGCGTGCGAATATGATAAAAAAAACATCATGTTCGTGGAAGCTGAGTTCACAATACAGCAGATTTCAAATGCGGTTGGCTCAAAAGCAGCAGTACTTACGGTAAACGATGAAGGCTTTGCGAAAGCGATAACGAAGTGACCGACAAATAATCAGCAGATTATTAGGCGATTACACATTCAGGAAAGGAATGATACTATGCCAAAAGATAAATATAAAGTTCATGAAGTTGCCAAAGACTTTGCTCTCGGCAGCAAGGATATAATTGAACTTCTGAATCAACATCTTCCAAAGGAAAGAAAGCACTCAACCGTTCTTGACGACAGTGAGCTTGATTTTGTTTTTGATTCATTGACAAAGGCTAATGAAGTTGAAAGTTTCGATGCATATTTCAGCATGAACACCAAAAACAGCGAACAGCCAAAAGAAGAAAAGCCTGCCAAGCAGGAATCCGACGAAAAGAAAACCGCATCAAAAAATTCACCGAAAAAAGAAAAAAGTGAAAAGCCTCAGCAAAAGTCACCCAAGGCAAAGGATACTCCGGTCAAAAAGGGTGAAGATAAAGCAAAGGATAAACCGGCAAAAAAACAGGAAACTGCCGAAAAGCCTGCTGAGAAAAAGAAAAACGACAAGCCGCTTCAGTCAAGAACAAAGGGCGAAAGACGTCACGTTGATACCAGAAGCAGCAACGTTGATCTTGAAAAATACAATGAGCACTATGAAGAAATTGCGCCTGCAAATAGAATGAAAGACACAGGCTCAAACAAACAGAAACTTAAACAAAAGTCACAGCAATACAGAAAGCGTCAGGGTATGCGCTCTGCAAAGAGAGAAACTGAAGCTGAAAGACTTAAGAGAATCGCAGCCGAAAGAGCGAAAAAGACAATCACGATCAAGGTTCCCGAAGAAATCACAGTCGGTGAACTTGCGGCACTTCTTCACATGACATCAGCCGAGGTTATCAAAAAGTTGTTCAGTCTTGGTGTTATGGCAACAGTCAATGAAACGATCGACTTTGACACAGCTGAAATTGTTGCAACAGAACTCGGTGCAAAAGTTGAAAAAGAAGTTGTTGTCACAATCGAAGAACAAATCATCGACGACAGTGAGGACGCGGAAGAAGATCTTGTTACAAGGGATCCTGTTGTTGTTGTTATGGGTCACGTTGACCACGGTAAAACTTCAATTCTTGACGCAATCAGAAACACCGCTGTTACCGAAACAGAAGCAGGCGGTATTACGCAGCACATCGGTGCTTACAGAGTTGATGTTAACGGTCAGCCTGTCACTTTCCTTGATACACCCGGCCACGCTGCTTTCACATCAATGAGAGCAAGAGGTGCAATGGCAACTGATATTGCAGTTCTTGTTGTTGCTGCCGATGACGGTATCATGCCGCAGACAATCGAAGCAATCAATCATGCAAAAGCTGCAAATGTTCAGATTATTGTTGCCATCAACAAGATGGATAAAGATGGTGCAAACCCTGACAGAATCAAACAGCAGCTTACTGAATACAGCCTTGTTCCCGAAGAATGGGGCGGCGATACAATTTGTGTTCCTGTTTCTGCAAAAACTCAGGAGGGTATCGACCAACTGCTTGAATCGATCATCCTTGTTGCCGAAATGGCAGACCTTAAGGCAAACCCGAAGAGAGCCGCCAAAGGTGTTGTTATTGAAGCAAGACTTGACAAAGGCCGCGGTCCTGTTGCAACACTTCTTGTTCAGAACGGTACTTTACATTCGGGCGATACAATTGTTGCAGGCTCAACAGTCGGACGTATCCGTGTTATGGTAAACGAAAGAGGCAGAAAACTCCAGGAAGCAGGTCCGTCAGTTCCTGTTGAAATCATGGGTCTTGCCGAAACTCCAAACGCAGGCGACAGTTTTGATGCCGTTTCAGATGAAAAACTTGCACGTGAACTTGTTGAACAAAGAAAGCAGAAAGAAAAAGAAGAACAGTTCAATGCTTTCCATAAGGTTACTCTTGATAACCTGTTCTCTTCACTCAAAGAGGGCGAAATGAAAGACCTCAACATCATCGTTAAGGCTGACGTTCAAGGCTCGGTTGAAGCTGTTAAGCAAAACCTTGAAAAGCTTACAAATGACGAAGTTCGCGTTCGTGTTATTCACGGCGGTGTCGGAGCAATCAACGATTCAGACGTTATGCTTGCCAATGTTTCAAATGCAATTATTGTCGGATTCAATGTCCGTCCCGAAGTCAATGCTCAGGCATCAGCAGAGCGTGACGGCGTTGAAATGAGAATGTACCGAGTAATTTATGACTGCATTGAAGAAATTGAAGCAGCAATGAAAGGCATGCTTGCTCCGAAATATCGTGAAGTTATGCTTGGCAGAATCGAAGTCAGAAATGTTCTCAACCTTTCAACCGCAGGTAAAATTGCCGGCAGCTATGTTACTGACGGTAAGGTTACAAGAAACGCACAGATTCGCGTTGTACGTGACGGCATTGTTGTTGCTGAAGATGAAATTGCATCACTTCGCCGCTTTAAGGATGACGTTAAGGAAGTTGCAACAGGATTTGAATGCGGTATCGGTCTGACAAAATTCAACGATATCAAAGAGGGCGATATTTTCGAAGCCTTCATGATGGAAGAATATAGAGACTGAGGATTAATGAGGAATTAGGAGTGAGGAGTTAGGAATGATGCGGAGTAGACTGTGCCTGTTGTAAGGCGCAGTCCGCAGAATTGATTTGATGCAAACTTTTCTTAAATTTAATTTTTATAAGTTTAATTTAATTGCATGCTTTCTTGCGCGGCGAAAAGTTTCAAGTGCAGGCATATTCTCTCGCGACCGCACCTTTTCACTATTCCGCATTACCTATTACTTCAATTTCTTCTCCATTAAATCTCATTAATAAAACAATATAAACTAACAAAAAATAAGATTATGCGAAGAAACCGCTTAGGATGAATTTACTCAAAACAAGCGGCTTCGCATCAAAATCGGACTTTCAAAATGAAAGAAGGTACTTTATGGCAGGTTACAGAATAAGCCGCGTTTCCGAAGATATACGCAGAGAAATCACGGCGCTTGTTCGTGAACTTAAAGACCCAAGAGTCAAAGATAAAATGCTTACTGTTGTGAGAGTTGAAGTCAGTTCTGACGCTTCATTTGCAAAGGTATATATCAGCGATTTCAGCGGCATTGATTCGGCAAAAGAGGCTGTCAAGGGACTTACTGCCGCAACAGGATATATCAGACGTGAAGTTGGTTCAAGACTTCACTTGAGAAAAACTCCTGAACTTAAGTTTGTTGCCGATGATTCAGTTGAACAAGGCTTCAATCTTTTCAAAAAGCTTGACGACGCAAACCACAGAGGTGAAAGCGATGAAGATTGATTTTGAGCGCGCTGTGTCACTTCTCAGAGAAAACGACTGCTATGTGATTTTGACACATGCCAATCCCGATGGTGATACACTCGGCAGTGGCTGTGCTCTTGCCCTTGCGCTCAAAAAGCTGGGCAAAAAATCAAAGGTTGTTAACAATGATATTATTCCCGAAAAATATCTGTATATCACCGAAATGGTTAATAATGATGATTTTGAGGAAGGCTTTGTTGTAAGCGTTGATGTTGCCGATACCTGTTTACTCGGTGAAGAGATTGAAAAGCAATACAGCGAAAAAGTCAGCCTTGCAATTGACCATCACGGAACCAACCGCCTTTTTGCAAAGGAAACCTATGTAGAAAGTGATTCGGCATCGGCTTGTGAAATCATATTTTTGATAATAAAAGCACTTGGTGTTGAATTTGATAAGCAGATTGCAAATTGCCTTTACACAGGCTGTGCTACTGATACCGGATGTTTCAAATATTCCAACGTGACTCCGAGAACACATGAAATTGCCGCAGAACTTATTAAACTCGGCGCAGAACATGCATGGATAAACGTTAAAATGTTTGAAACAAAAAAGAAAGGCTTTATCAAATTGCAGGCTCTGTGCCTTGACTCAATGGAGTTTTATCTTGATGATAAAGTTTGCGTTCTGACTGTTACAAGAAAAATGCTTGAGGAAACAGGCACAACAGATGAAGATGTTGACGCAATCGTTGCTTTTTCACGTCAGATCGAGGGCGTGCTTGTCGGAGTGACAATTAAAGAAAAAGCAGATAATGTATATAAGGTTTCCGTGAGAACACACGAAGAAATAGATGCCGCGGCAATTTGCTCGGCATTTGGCGGCGGAGGACATCTGAGAGCGGCAGGATGCAGTTTCAACTGCCGCCCCGATGAAATAAAACCGCAAATTGTAAAAGAAATCGAAAAGCAAACAGGAGCATTGACGTGACAGGATTTATTTGTGTTGATAAGCCGCAGGGCATAACATCGTTTGTTGCCGCAGCTAAACTGAGAAGATTGTTTTCAGAAAAAAAAGTTGGACATACGGGCACACTTGACCCTATGGCAACAGGTGTGCTTACGGTCGCCCTCGGCGGCGCAACAAAATTCATTGAACTGATTCCGTGTCACGATAAATCCTATCGCGCGGTGTTTGTGCTTGGCAAAACAACAGATACGCTTGACATCACAGGCAAGCTGCTTGAACAAAAGGAAGTCACTGCAAACAGAAGTGACGTTGAAAGCGCCCTTGAAAAATTCAGGGGGAACATTAAGCAACTGCCGCCGATGTATTCGGCAATCAAAAAGAACGGTGTCAGGCTTTATGACCTTGCAAGGCAGGGCATTGAAATTGAACGTGAAGAGCGCGATGTCAGCATATATTCACTGCAATTGATTTCATGCAATGAAGCAAAAAATGAATATGTTATTGATGTTTCATGCTCATCAGGTACATATATACGTTCGCTTATTTCCGATATCGGTGATGCACTTGGCTGCGGTGCGGTTATGACCGAACTTAGAAGAACAAGTGCAAACGCAATCGGAATTGAAAGTTGTTTCACATTTGAACAGCTTGAGCAAATGAAAGAGAATGATACTCTTGAAAATGCCGTTCTTGATGTAGACAGTTTCCTCGGATACAAAAAAATCACTGTCACGGCTGCGCAGGCAAAACGCTTTTCAAACGGTGGAGAACTTGATCTTAACCGTGTCAGATGTGAAAAACAGGATAGATATTATAATGTATACTCTCCGAGCGGAGATTTTCTCGGAGTCGGTGAAATTTCACTTTTTGAAGATGTTTTAAAAGTAAAGAGAATATACTTGGGGTAACTCTGAGTTAATTAAGAGTTACATTAGGAAAATACTGAATAATTAATGATTGTATATTGAATTATTCAGAACCTTCATAGAAAGATAGTGATTATAAGTGTCAGCTTTTGAGAATGTGACAGTAAATGCAGAAACAATTTTGGCTCTGGGCAATTTTGACGGTCTGCACATTGGTCATATGGGTGTTTTGAATAAAACGCTTGAAGTGGCAAACGAAAGAGGACTTGTTCCCGTTGTGTTGCTTTTTGATGAGCATCCGAAAAAGGTGATTACCGGCAAACGGCCGCCGATGATCATGCCGGATGAAGTGCGAGATGATATACTCAACAAAATGGGTTTCAGGGTTGCAAAAATCAGCTTCAGCAAATTTCGTACGCTTGAGCCGCTGCAATTTTTGCTTTCGGTTTATTGCAGACTGAATGTTCGCGCAATCTGCTGCGGTTTCAACTACCACTACGGGGTCAACGGCTCAGGTAATGTTGAAACACTTAAGGAAAGCTGCGAAAAACTCGGAATTGCTGTTTTCGCCCAAGATGAGGTTGATTTTGAAGGCGAACCGATAAGCTCAACGAGAATCAGAACAGCAATTGAGCATGGCAACATCAAAGCTGTAAACGCAATGCTCGGACGCGAATTCTCCTATAAATTTGAAGTTGTTGACGGCGACAAACGCGGCAGACTGCTCGGATTCCCGACTATCAACCAATTTTTTCCCGATGGTTTTGTCATTCCGCGTTTTGGGGTGTATGCGTCAAAGGTTAAACTCGGAGGGTTGTGGTATCCCGCAGTGACAAACATCGGTGTAAGACCGACTGTTGACACTGCCATGTGGAGAAGCGAAACTTCCATACTCGGTTTTTCCGGCGATCTGTACGGTCAGCATATAGAAGTGTTTTTGCTTGACTTTATGCGTGACGAAAGAAAGTGCAGCGGTCTGGGCGAACTGAGTAAAACCATAAGTGCAGACGCTGAAAAGGCTGTTGAGATATATAACGCAATGAAAAAATGACTGATAAAAAATAATAAGCCGCATGAGAGGCAATATAAGTAAAGGAACGAAAATAATGAGTAAGTTAAATGTAAAAGCAGTATTTTTCGATTTTGACGACACTCTTCAAAGCAGAAAGGGCGCATACAGACTTTATTGTGAATCCTTTTTGGATAAATACTTTCCGTCAATAAGCGAAGAAGAAAGACTTCGCAAGCTTGATGAGATGGAAGAACATGTTGACGGCGGATACAAAGACAGAGAAGTTTACTTTCCCGAAATGATTGAATTGTGGCAGTGGGAAGATCATCCGCCTATGCAGGAACTTTATGATTCTTTCAACTATGACTTTGGAAAGCACATTGTCATGTTGCCCGGTGCAATTGATATGCTTAAGGAAATCAAAAACAGAGGATATATTCTCGGTGCAATCACAAACGGGGTTTCATCATTGCAGAACATCAAACTTGACACTGCAGGAATCAGAGATTTGTTTGACGTTGTTGTGGTTTCTGGTGACATAGGAATTTATAAGCCCGACAGGAGAATTTTTGATGAAGCAATCAGACGTGCAGGAGTCAAAAATGAAGAATCACTTTTTGTCGGCGATCATCCAATCAATGACATTGAGGGTGCTCTCGGCGCAGACATGCAGGTTATCAGAATGAACTATGGTGACTTCAAAGGCAAAGGACTCGGCAAAAAAGGAGTTGCCGCCGAAATTGAAGATATCAGACAGGTATTAGATTTTATTTAAGGATGATATGATACCTTGTTGAAAAGGAGCGAAGAAATATGATATGTCCGAATTGCTCACATGTTGTTCCCGATGATGAAATGTTTTGCAAAAACTGCGGAACAGCATTGAAAAAATCAAAGAAAAAAGAATTTGTTATCAATATCCCCGAAGAAGAAACATTAAATTATGAGCCGGAAACAGAAACTTCCGCAATCGAATCCGTGATTGAAACGGTTGAACCGTCACAATCCGAAGCAGAAAAAATTCAGCCGGAGGAAAAACCTGCCGAAGAACCGACAGTTATTGATGATGAGTTAATCTTGCATCAAGCGATTGACGAAATCATAATTGAACCTGAGTCTAAACCTGAACCTAAACCGAAGATGCCTGCAAAGCCGCATCATGCGCCTGCAAAAGGCAAAACCAAAAAGAAAGACCCGCAGAAAAAGACCTATGTTGCAATTAAACTGATTGCATCTTTCTGTGCAATTGCCATTGTTCTGCTCACTGGTTTAAGTGCATATACTGATATTTTTGAAGATAACCCGAACAAGACTGTTGTTTTTTCGGGACTTTCAAGTGAGCAAAAAGTTTCATTTGAAGAATATGCATCAAAGCTGACTCCGCTTTTTGAAGGCGGCTATAACAGCAAAACAATAGTGTTTGATGATGTGCTCGATTTAATTCAGCCAAACAGCAGCCGCGGACTTTACGCTGGCTTCTTTAAAAAGAAAAAAGCCGTAACTGATGAAAGTGACCCTATCGGAAGATATAAAAACGGTGATGACGGATACAACTATTGCAAAGTTAGCGAAAAAGACATTGAGCAAATCGCTGAAAGTCTGAATCTTGATGTATATCATGACGCAAACACTGCTGACTGTTATTACTATGACGGATATTATTATTTCAATGCAAACAGCAGCACTTCATCAAAAAGCAAGTTAACGCTCAAGGTTGATGATGCAAAGCAAACACAAAGCGGTGATTATTACGTCACTTGCGGACTTTATTCAAAATCTGCTATCGCAGAGGACGGAACAGTATCAGGTGAGCCGAAGTCTAAGCAATATTTCCTTGTTTCACTTGAAACCGAAGCTGAAACAACTAATTGGATTGTTCATGAAATATCAAATGAACCGATTATCGAGCAAACCATTGTCAGCATCAAAGATAAAGATACGAACAATGAGGAAACACCGGAAACGATTACATCGCTTGATTTTGAAATGAGAAGCGAAACAATAACCGTCAAAACATCATCAGGTGATATTTACGCTCAGTACATAGTTGAATATCCTTATTTTGAGTCAGTCGGTATAACACAAACGGCAATCAACAATATTTACAGTGAGCTTATCGAATCATATAAAGCACAGAATGAAAACGCTGATAAGCTTTATGATAAGTATATCAAGGACGGATATAACAAGAGCGATCTGCCGATATATAATCACATCGTTTCACGCATTGTTTATAACGATGCAGGTTATATCTCACTGCTTGAAAGAAGAACAGAAAGCAATCCCACCCTTGCGGACAGTGAAGAAGAAACAACCTCGCGTTATTCTTCAACTTCAGCAGCGGCAACTCAAACTTCGCAGGAAACAATCTCACTTGACAAAACCGTTTATGAGGGATATACCTATGTGATTGAATCCGGTGACTTTGTCAAGAAAGATGAGGTGCTCGGCAAAGATTATCAGCAGACTTACAAAACGCTTTATGAGATTTATTATAATTCAAAGCATGAAGATGCTGAAACAGTACCGGATGATACCGACAAAATCGGCGAAGCAATTTATTCAAGCGCATGGATGCTTACCGAAAAAGGTGTGATGTTCTGCTATCAGAATCAAGACGGTGCGCTTGACAAGGTTATTTTGCCGTATAAGCAGATTGAGAATATGGCTATAGATGTGAAATAAAATAAACAAATATAAATTTAATAAAAACGGAGATAGCGACTATCTCCGTTTTTTATTATAGACTATCATGATTCATCGCTTTAAGCATATGCAGTGCGGCTGATTTTTGTTCCGGGGTCAAAGTCACCCAACAATCAAACAGCTCTTTCAAGTCAGGACTCATCTCGATCATATCATCGTCCGCGAAAAATTGCGACATTGTTATGCCAAAACCATTACAAATTGTTTCCAGTGTTTCAATAGTAGGCACTGTATTACGTCTGAATATATTTCCGATTGTTGATTGAGCAAGACCGCACTCTTTTGATAATTTATATTCAGTCCATCCGCGCTCTCGCAATAACTGTTGAAGTCGAGCAAGTGTGTCCATAGCTTCACCGCCTTTATGAATCTATTTTACATCTTTGTTGAGTTATATAATAGATACGTGTTGTATTGATTTTAGATATGTGTTATTATGTATATGTACTCAACTTGGAGGTATGCATATGACCGAAAATGAAAAAAGGACACATCGTTGTTGCTTTACAGGACATCGTCCCGAAAAATTAACAAAGTCGGATAGCCTAATAAAAGAGTTATTAGAAAAAGAAATCCGCCATGCATTTGATGACGGATTAAATGTATTTATATCAGGAATGGCACGAGGAACAGATATTTGGGCTGCAAATTCAGTGATAGATTTACGAAGAAAAGGTTACCCGATTAAATTGATATGTGCAAGTCCTTATAAAGGTTTTGAATATCAATGGTGTGAACATTGGCAGAGGATGTATAACGAAATCCTTAATAATGCCGATTTAGTAAGATTTATATGTCCAAAATACAGTAGGAGTTGCTTTCAAATAAGGAATGAATGGATGATAGACCATTCTGCCAGAGTAATCGCTGTTTTTAACGGTGCAAAGGGTGGTACTAAAAATTCAATTGATTATGCAATACATAAAGGTGTTCCAGTGAAAATAATATATTAAAATAAGTGTAGACTACATTTCACTATTATCTTCTGGGAAAAAGCCTATATTTAAAATCAAAAATAAAACAAGTAAAATCCTCCAGTAAGACTACAAGTAAAATCAGCCGACAAAGCCCCAGCTGTTGCAACTTAGGTTGGTTATGGGTGCAATCTTATTGTTGCCCGAAGTGATTCGCTCATAACGTAAGGCATCCAAAGGACATGGGAGTTAGTACAATCTTACCTGTAGCAAATTCGACGGAAAATCGCTTGCGATTTTTCGTTGTTTTTGCGTACGTCAGAAAATTCTTTTTGCTTACTTTTTGTAATTTCACAAAAAGTAAGTGCCCGTCCGGCATGAGGACAAACTAAACTAAGCAACATACTAAAAGCTGCGGAATATATCTTAATTCTAGTAGAATACATCTCGCATATAAAAAGGCACACCAAGGGTGGCATGCCTTTTTGTATGTTTCGTCTTACTTCTTACTCATATCAAATTCGCAGTTAAAGTCAACAATGTTCAGACCCATTCGTTTTGCTTGGATCGCTTTTTTTGCTGCGGCCTTTGTCATTGTGATATCATCAGGGCCATAACAGATGCCAAGCGCGTCCATATAGCTTTTATGGCGCTGAAGCCGTTTGCAGAATGAGTCATAGCTTTTGACGCTGCTGTCAGACCATACAGTTTCCGCAAGTGCAAGTGTGCGGTTAAACATCTTGAAGAAAAGCTGCTCTTCATTTTCAGTCCACTCAGTCCAGTTCTCGCCCTCATATCCGAGAACACTTTCAAGCATATCTTTTGGAACATTGTTGTTGAGCGGATTAAAGTTATATGTATTTCTTGTGGGCACAAGAATGTGGTGCATATCAAAATAGAACGCTTTGTGGCAACTCATGATGATTTTTCCGCCCTGCTTGATGTGCTCGGTAACTTTTTTGTCTTTTTTCGGAGTCCAATATTGAACGACCACATCTCTGTCAAGCAAATCAGCCTTGAGCACCTCGTTCCAGCCGACAAGCACTTTGTTGTGCTTTTTAAGATGTTCGTTGACTTTATTAATGAAATATCCCTGCAAAGCGTATTCATCCTTAAGCCCGTTTTCTTTCATCTTATTTTGGCAAAGTTCGCACTTTTTCCATTCATCAGTCGGCGCTTCATCGCCGCCGATGTGAAAATATCCGAACGGGAACAGCGGAACCACCTCATCAATAACATCAAACACAAATTGATAAACTTCCTCTTTGCCAAGGCAAAGGGTTCTGTTCCATGAGTGATTGCCTTGTGATTCGGGAATTTTTCCGCCGAAGTAACCGGGAACATCACAATCAATGTCACGGCAGGCAAGGTGATTATATGATGCAAGAGCGGCAGCACTGTGAGCAGGAAAATCAATTTCAGGCACAATATCAATGCATCTTTCTTTTGCATATTCAACAATTTCTCTGATATCATCGTGTGTATAATATCCGCCCACAGGTGTGTTGTCGCATTTCATGCTTTTCCAGTTTCCGATTTGCGAGTATTTTCGCTTACTTCCAACCTCGGTAAGCAGCGGATACTTTTCAATTTCAATTCTCCACCCCTGGTCGTCCGTCAGATGCCAGTGAAAAACATTGAGTTTGTACATAGCCATGAAGTCGAGCAGCTTTTTAACAGTATCTTTACCGAAAAAGTGTCGGCTCTCATCAAGCTGCAAACCTCTCCATGAATACGCAGGCGAATCGTTTGTGATTTTAACATAGTTTGCAAACAGGATTTTTTTGTTCGGCAAGTCGGATTCGAAAAGCTGGCGCAAAGTCTGAAGTCCGTAAAAAGCGCCGTTATAGCTTGACGCAAAAACTCTTGCTCCGCTTTTGTCAACTATGAGAGAGTATCCCTCTTTATCTTCGCTTTCGTCAAAAATGAAAGAAAAACACGGATTTTCATTTGCACTTGTGAACCTGCAATGCATCACAGGTTCAAGCATGTTCTGAATATCGGAAAGTTCGGGACTTACAAAAAAAGTTGCTTCATTTTTTGAAAAAGAAAATCTGTCGGTTGTTTCAATCAGATTTTTTGGCATCGGAATAAGATTTGTCATTTGGATACCTCCTTGCTTTTAGCAAGTCTTTTAACTTTATTATTATCAATTATATTATGCAGACCCTGCCAGTGCAGTTTTCTTCTCTCAAAGTAAAGCAAATATCCGTATTTGCGTATCGGGTTAGGCATTGCCTGCTTTAATGATGCGCGGTCAAAAGGAAGGGTGTCAAGCAGTTTGTAATATAACGGAAGCTTTTCAACGAAATTGCGATAGTTCTTGTTTTGGATGTTTGTCCATGCAGTTTCGCAAAAAGCGCCAAGTCTTGGAAAAGTGCAGTATCCTGCCTTTTTCATTGTGGGAACATATTCTGTCCAAAGGCAAGCCTCAATACCGAGAACATTCTTTTTGCTTTCCTCGTTTACACCGTTGATGTTCGGTTCATATTCATAACACTGCTTAAGGTTTGTTGTTCCGTAAGGCAGATCAAGATAATACGGTTGGAATGAGTTGATAATTTTTCTGCCTGAGTTTATTTCTTTTGCCATCTGTTCCGGCGGTATATTAGTGTCCCAATATTGCCAAATGATTTCTTTTGAAGTTTTGCTCGGCACATTGTCATTCCACATGATAACTTCAAAGCCTTTGCTTCTTATATGCTCGGCAATTCGGTTGAGATAGTATGTATGAAGTTCAGATTCGCTTGTCATACCGTTATCTTTCATGCGCTTTTGGCAATGCGGACAAAGTTGCCATCTTGTTGTGGGTACTTCATCGCCGCCGATATGGATGATTTTATCGGGAAACATTTCACAAAGTTCATCAAAAACGGCGAACATAAAATCAAACGTGCTCTCCTTACCGATGCAAAGCACATCATGTTTAACACCTGAGTGAGTAGCAACAGGCAGTTCGCGGTCAAAGCATGAAAGTTCAGGATATGCAGCAATTGCAGAAACAATGTGACCGGGTGAATCAATTTCCGGTATAACCGTGATGTATCTTTCGTGAGCGTAAGCTATTATATCGGCGATATCCTGCTTGGAGTAGAAACCTCCGTGAGGTTTACGTCCGAAATTTGTGTATGCACGAAAACCGCCGATTTGAGCAAGCAGAATCTTGCTGTAAAGTTCAACTCTCCATCCCTGGTCCTCTGTCAGATGCCAGTGAAAGCGGTTAAGTTTATGAACAGCCATTGCATCAAGAAAAAGTTTAACTGCTTCAACCGAGAAGAAGTATCTTCCTGTGTCAAGCATAAATCCGCGATATTCGATTCTCGGATAATCCTCAATTTCAAGCTGCGGCAAAGAACATTCGCCTTGCATGAGAAGCTGTTTTAAAGTTTGAACAGCATAGAAAGCGCCTGCCTCACCGCCATAGCTGATGTGAACATTGTCATAGCAAACTTCAATACGATAACCCTCTTTGTTTTCAATGATGTCATCGGGAGTGAAAGTAATGATCTCCTTACCTGTTCCGACAGGGTTGATCTGAAACACTTTTCCGAGAAAATCAGTCAGATTTTTAACTGCATTTTCACATTCATCGGGGTAGTTGATATTTACAAAATCAGTGAGGGTGAAAACGCTTTTATCGGAAATGATGTTGATTTTTTGAGGTTCGGGAACAATGCTGAACTTCATGGTTTTTGTAGCACGTAAACCAAAATGGTATATCGTGCCGCTCCTTTCTTCGTATCTAAAAGAAATCTCCTTAAATATTATATATTATATTTGAAAGGTTTTCAAGCAATAAATATTAATTATGTTGAGTGCTGATATTTTTATTTGACAAATTCCGACAAGATATAGTATAATACGAATCAGGGTACTGTGCAAAACGGTGAGCGGTTACAATTCTCGCCCTCGTAAGGGGGTGATGCTGATGCAATATGTTACATATGAAAACTTATTTACATTTTTTCTTGTAATCATAAACGCGGTTGAATTGACATTGTTAATTCTGGAGCATAAAAAGAAATAATCGCCCCACTCCAATGATGCGATTATTCTTTTAATCATATTCTTTGAGGGTGGTAACCGCTTATCGCAGTACCCCTTTTCATTAATATTATATATCATGTATCAGCGTTTTGTCAAGTATGACATGCTGATATTTTTATTTGACAAATTCCGACAAGATATAGTATAATACGAATCAGGGTACTGTGCAAAACGGTGAGCGGTTACAATTCTCGCCCTCGTAAGGGGGTGATGCTGATGCAATATGTTACATATGAAAACTTATTTACATTTTTTCTTGTAATCATAAACGCGGTTGAATTGACATTGTTAATTCTGGAGCATAAAAAGAAATAATCGCCCACATCTTCAAAAATGGCGATTATTTCTTTAATCCATATTTGCGGGTGGTAACCGCTTATCGCAGTACCCCTTTTCATTAATATTATATATCACGTATCAGTATTTTGTCAAGTGCGAAGTGCTGATATTTTTATTTTTTGGTATGCGTGTGAGTTTGTGCTAATGGTGAGGGTTCAGTCCGCAGAGAAGGCTCATTGCGTTCGCATCTGTTTTGTACTACCTTCTTCCGCTTAAACCTTCACATTTTTTTGTATAAGACAGCAAGCAATCAACGTGAAAGATTGTGGAAACGGTCAGTTCTCACGGATGCCACTTCGTGTCATCACCCCTCAGTCAGCTTCGCTGACAGCTCCCCTTTCAGGGCGAGCCTTTTAAGCCTCTCCTGAAAGGAGAGGTGGCAAAAATGCGAGCATTTTTGACGGAGAGGTGCTCCAAGATGTCCGCAGGACATCGATACAGTCTTGCCGTTATATGTAATATAAATTTTTAGATGAAACAAGGTACTACGGTTTGTTTTCATAATTTTTTTAATTTGATTGTGTAACATTGTACATTCCACTGAAAATATTTATTCTACACACAAAATAATTGTTGGAATCGCTTGACTTTTGTTCAGATTTTATATAAAATATTCATAATTAAAGTGGATAATTTCTATCCATGTTTTAAAATATCTTTTGAAAGGGAAGAAAACAATGAAACATTTCTCAAAAAAAGCATTATCCGTTCTCATGGCGTTGATGATGTTGATGACGGTTTTTTCAGTGGGTTTGACAGCTTTTGCTGCAAAATCAAATATTTACACTGAAAAAATTATTGTTGGTAACTATCCCAGCGAAAGAGCATCGAACGGCGGTGCTGCATATGGTATGTCGCCGTGGGACGGCTCTAATACACATTTTGTGTATAGTGATAGTCTTAACAGTGGTGCTGATTATGTTAAAATAACCACACCGACACATATTTATCTGGATAAGACCGAAACTCTTCAAAGCGCCGGTTATTATATCAGTCTTGATTGGCAGTGGTGGACTACCGATGCACACAGAATTGCAATTCAGGGTTATGCATACGGTGTTGTTTACGCAGATGGCTTTAGTGCATACAGCGGTTCGACCGGTATCAGAACAATGGTAGATAATTTCACAAATTATGACGTCAATGCAGACGTTTATTCCGGCGGAAAAAGATACGGTGATTCAAATGCTTCTAGTACGGATTTCGATGTTAGAACTGATGATACATGGGTAGTTAGCAATAAAGACATGGCACGTAATGTTGTTTTCAGAAGTAAAAACACAAATTCTCGTGAAGAAAAACATAACAAGATATTCATGTATGGAACGCCGAACGGTACATTTGAGGCTAACTATACTACTTCCGGAGCTAATCAGGAAATTTTGCGTTATGAAAGATGGGAAAGCAATCAGTGGAAGTTGTATTCAAATGGATCAATAATAAAGAAAGATGATCTGAACAGAAATACTTCTACGTCAAAATCCGGTGAATGGGTAGAAATACAGTGGGGTGTAACTGTTTATGACAAATCAGCTTTGAATTCTCAAATTAGTGAAGCTGAATCAATACTTTCAAAAAATGCTGCATATAAGAGCCTTCAAGTTAATGGCACATATGATGAATTGCAAACAGCTGTTAACAATGCTAAAACAATACTCACAAGAAGAGAAACAACTCAAAGTGAAATTGATAACGCAAAGGATGCGGTTAATACTGCAAGGGTTAATCTCCGTTTCCAAGCATCAAATGCGGCTCTTGCAACAGCTTATAACAATGCCGTTGCAATGCAGAGCACCTCTGATTGGACAAACGGCTATTATACACAGGAATCAATGGATGCTCTCACAACAGCTGTTAACAATGCACGATCAGCTGCAACAACCACTCCGAGCATTTATGCTGGTACTAACGACAATATTAATTCTACGGTCGCAGGTGCTAAGGCAAATACTGATCAAACAAATATCAACAATCTGAAAGCTGCAATTGATGCGGCAAAACTTAGACTTGCACCGCCTGATTTCTCAGCTTTCACAGAGTATACACTTCCGTATGGCACTTGCTATACCGAAGAAACTCTCAACGCATATAACAATGCAGTTCAAGCTGTTAAGGATTTGCAGAACGACGCTTTATTAACTAAAAAGACCGATCAAGGATCTGTTGACAGAGCAATTGCCGCAGTTGAAACGGCATATGGCAACCTTGTTGTGGCACATAAGGGCTTTACCTATACATATGACGGTGACGAAAATACTCATACTCATACCATGACATGTACAGGCTGTGGTGCTTATGCAAACCATCTTACATGTAATGACACCACAACAGAAACTGATCCGTCCTGTACTCAGGCAGGAGTTGTAACTCATACCTGTAATTTGTGCGGACATTCTTACACAACAGAGGGCAGACCTGTAACCGCTCACACATATCCCGACACATGGTCAGCAAAAGCCGGCGATAAAAACAATCACTATAAGAAGTGCATAAACTGCGATAATGAAATATCAGAAGCATGCACAAAGGTCTTTACCCAGTATGTAGCTACTCCCGATTGTACCAACGGCGGTATGGAAGAATATGAATGTTCTGCTTGCCATCAGAAAACAAACAAGTCAGTTGGCGCACTTGGACACGATTTTGCAACAGAGTTCACAATTGATACCCCTGCAACCTGCACAACGGACGGAAGCAAGTCACGTCACTGCACACGTGAGGGTTGTACAGCAACAACAGAAGTAACAGTAATTCCCGCAACAAACCACAACTGGGGCGCATGGGAAGTTGTTACACCTGCAACCTGCACAGAAAAGGGTTCAGAAAAGAGAGTCTGCGTAAATGATGCAACTCATGTTGAAACAAGAGATATCGACATGATCGCTCACAGTTTGACAGCAACAGCATATAAGGCTGCAACTTGCTCAGCAACAGGTAACGAAGAGTATTGGACATGTTCTGAATGCGGCGGCATCTTCAGCGACAGCGAAGGCAAGAACGCAACAACAATTGAAGATTTAACAATTGCTATTAATGAAGATAAACACAGCTTCACAACTTATACATCAAACAATGACGCAACCTGCCTTGCTAACGGCACAAAGAAAGCTGTCTGCGACTGGTGCCACACTGCCGAAGATGTTATCACAGATGAAGGCACACAGTTGGGCCACAGCTACACAGGTGCATATGTTCAGAACGATGCAAAAACCGAGCATGCACGTCTTTGCGTAAACGGATGTAATGAGCCGGGCAAATTCACAGCATGTTCAGGCGGCACTGCAACCTGCCAGACACAGGCAACCTGCGAAGTTTGCGAAAAGTTGTACGGCAACCTCGGCGCTCATAAGTTTGACTATGAGAATCAAGTTGTTATCAAAGATGAAAACAACAAGGAACAGCATAAGATCAAATGCCTCTATTGTGATGAAACAGAACTTACCGCTCATAACTATTCTGAAACAAGCAGACTTCCTGCATCATGCACAGTTGATGAGCAGATCACATATACATGCTCAGACTGTCAGTATCAGAAAGTTGAAAAAGGCGAGAGCAAATCAGGCCACAGCTTTACTGTAAAGGTAGAAGTAAAGACACCTGCAACCTGCACAGAAATGGGTGTAACAACCTACAAGTGCGTAAGATGTGACGCAACAGAAGACAGAACAGATATCGCGGCGCTTGGACACAACTACGAATCAACAGTAACAGAGCCGACATGTACAGAGGGTGGATATACAACTCATACATGCTCACGTTGCGATGATTCATACACAGACAGCGAAACAGAAGCACTCGGTCACGAATGTACTGTATTTGTAGAAGTAAAGACACCTGCAACCTGCACAGAGATGGGTGTAACAACCTACAAGTGCATAAGATGTGACGCAACAGAAGATAAAACAGATATCGAAGCACTTGGACACAACTACGAATCAACAGTAACAGAGCCGACATGTACAGAGGGTGGATATACAACTCATACATGCTCACGTTGCGATGATTCATACACAGACAGCGAAACAGAAGCACTCGGTCACGAATGTACTGTATTTGTAGAAGTAAAGACACCTGCAACCTGCACAGAGATGGGTGTAACAACCTACAAGTGCATAAGATGTGACGCAACAGAAGATAAAACAGATATCGAAGCACTTGGACACAACTACGAATCAACAGTAACAGAGCCGACATGTACAGAGGGTGGATATACAACTCATACATGCTCACGTTGCGATGATTCATACACAGACAGCGAAACAGAAGCACTCGGTCACGAATGTACTGTATTTGTAGAAGTAAAGACACCTGCAACCTGCACAGAGATGGGTGTAACAACCTACAAGTGCATAAGATGTGACGCAACAGAAGATAAAACAGATATCGAAGCACTTGGACACAACTACGAATCAACAGTAACAGAGCCGACATGTACAGAGGGTGGATATACAACTCATACATGCTCACGTTGCGATGATTCATACACAGACAGCGAAACAGAAGCACTCGGTCACGAATGTACTGTATTTGTAGAAGTAAAGACACCTGCAACCTGCACAGAGATGGGTGTAACAACCTACAAGTGCATAAGATGTGACGCAACAGAAGATAAAACAGATATCGAAGCACTTGGACACAACTACGAATCAACAGTAACAGAGCCGACATGTACAGAGGGTGGAT
>JAMPDR010000119.1 GCA_023665555.1 Ruminococcus sp. | reverse complement strand
TCATACATATTGTTAAGCTCATCAAGACTTTTGGGTCGGTAGCTTGCCAATCAAATCACTTCCTTGTTATATTGTGAAAACGCTGAATCAATCTGATGCAATTTCTTTAATCAGTGTTTTCTAAAAGCAGTATTAAAGCGCTGCTTTATCGAGAATTACACCAATCATATCGCTGATGCTTTTGAGGTTTTTCATGATGCGATCGTTTTGAGTGCGCAGTTCAACGGAATTTTCCATTGCACCCTTAACGATTGAACGGCCTTTTTCGTTTGCCTTTGCAATAATTTCGCTGCATTTCTTTTCTGCATCCTGTTTAACCTTGTTTACTGTTGCTGTAAGTTCATTGAATACTTTTTCGATAACTTCGTTTTGGTTGTTCTCGTCGATGGTAAAGTAAACACCGAGTTCTTCCATGCTTGCTTTGAGTTCTTCAAGCTTGGCTTCCATTTCTTCGCCCCATGCAATCGCATTTTTATATTCTTGCTGAAGCATTTCAATATACTTATCAACTTCCTGACAGTCGTAGCCATTTTCGGCAACGGTGAAATTAATGTTTGCCATGATTTTCCCCCTGATTGAATATTATAAGTCGTTTTCATTATATAGACCTATTTTAAAGATACATTAAAATTATACTCTAACATTAGACAAAATTCAACACCTAATAACGTATTTTTCGTGGCAATAATTGAATTTTTACTCTGAAATCGAACGATAAATGTGAACATTTTGTTAATATTGATTTTTACACGCTTGTATGTTTGAACACTGAACAAAAATATGGTAAAATTAACAGGTTATGATTGATTATTATAGAAAAGGAAGTGCAGCTTTATGATAAGCACTAATAATGTTACATTGCAATACGGCGGAAGAGAACTTTTCAAGGATGTTTCAATCAACTTCACCAAAGGCAATTGCTATGGCCTTATCGGTGCAAACGGTGCAGGTAAGTCGACCTTTTTGAAAATCCTTTCCGGGGAGATCGAGCCTAATAAAGGCCATGTTTCAATTACTCCCGGTGAAAGACTTTCTGTCCTTAAACAGGATCACTTTGCTTTTGATGAATATGATGTTGTTCGTACCGTTCTTATGGGTAACGAGCGCCTTGTAGATATAATGGATCAGAAAGAGGAACTCTATTCTAAGGAAGAATTTACCGAAGAGGATGGCATCAGAATTAGTGAACTTGAAGAAGAGTTTGCCGAAATGGACGGTTGGAGCGCGGAAAGTGACGCTGAAATTCTTCTTAACGCTCTCGGTATTCACAATGAGTTTCACTATCTCCAGATGAAAGAACTTAGCGGTGATCAGAAAGTTAAAGTCCTTCTTGCACAAGCATTGTTCGGAAATCCTGATGTACTTTTGCTTGACGAGCCGACCAACCACCTTGATGTTGCGGCAATTAACTGGCTTGAAGAATTTCTTATGAATTTTGAAAATACTGTTATAGTTGTCAGCCATGACAGACATTTCCTTAACAAAGTCTGCACCCACATCGCTGACGTTGACTTTGGCAAAATTTCAATGTATGTCGGCAACTATGACTTCTGGTATGAATACACACAGATGGCTCAGCGTCAGAAACGCGAGCAGAACAAGAAGAACGAAGCAAAAGTTAAGGAATTGCAGGAGTTTATTGCGCGTTTCTCAGCCAATGCATCAAAATCAAAGCAGGCGACAAGCCGAAAGAAATTGCTTGACAATATCGTTATTGAGGACATGCCTGTTTCATCAAGACGTTTTCCGTTTGTTGAGTTCAAACCTGAGCGCGAAATAGGCAATGACATGCTGACTGTTACCGGACTTACAAAAACAATCGGTGACCGCAAGGTGCTTGATAATGTTTCGTTCACTTTAAGACCGAATGAAAAGGTTGCATTTGTAGGCACTGATGCAGTTGCAAAAACAACTTTCTTCAAAATCATCATGGGCGAACTTGAACCTGATGAGGGTAGCTTTAAATGGGGTGTTACTACTTCACAGTCATATTTTCCGAGTGATAACTCTGCTTTCTTTGATGGGGTTGATGATTCACTCATCGACTGGCTGAGAAACTATTCTGATTTGCAGTTTGAATCAGATGTCAGAGGTTGGCTCGGACGCATGATGTTCAGTGGTGAAGAAGCAACAAAATCCGCAAAGGTGCTTTCGGGCGGCGAGCGTGTGAGATGCATGCTTTGCAAAATGATGCTCAGCGGAGCAAACGTGCTTATTTTTGATGAACCGACCAACCACCTTGACCTTGAGTCTATCACTTCGCTTAATAATGCGCTGATTAAATTTAAAGGCTCACTTCTTTTCACTTCACACGACCATCAGTTTGTTCAGTCGATTGCAGACAGAATCATCGAGTTCAGACCTGACGGTGTTTATGATAAGAGTGAAACCTATGATGAATATCTTGAAAGCAATGAACTGCTGGTTACAAAATAATATGAACAAGGAGAGTAGCAATGATTTATGTTATGAGTGACATACACGGTTGTTATGACAAATACCGTGATATGCTTGAAAGACTTAACCTTACTGATAAAGATGCACTTTTTGTGCTTGGTGATGTGATTGATTACGGTGATGACGGAATCAAGATTCTTAAAGATATGATGTATCGTACAAATATATATCCGATTCTCGGAGAGCATGAATACATGGCAAAAAAACTTCTTGCTCAGTTTGAAAAAGCAACAAGTGTTGAGGACTGTGCAAATTATATTCAAAGTGAAGACGTAAGTATGCTTGAAAAGTGGCTAAAGAACGGCGGAAATCCAACACTTGAAGCATTTCTTGCACTGAGTGAAGAGGATAGGGAGAGTGTTCTTGACTACCTTAATACTGAGTTTGCTCCTTATGAAGAAGTTGAAGCAGGCGGAAGAAAGTTCGTTCTTGTTCATGCAGGTATCAGAAACTTCGATGAGTCAAAGGCTCTTGATGAATATGACGAGGAAGACTTTGTTCTTGAATCGGCTGATTATGATAGAACTTATTTTATCGACAAATTCCTGGTTACAGGACATACTCCAACACTATCAATTTTGCCGAACGGAAATGGCAAGGTATATTCAAAAAAACGCCATCTTGCAATCGATTGTGCGGCATTTTTCGGCGGCAGACTTGCAGCTGTTTGCCTTGACACGCTTAAAGGTTATTATTG
>JAMPDR010000118.1 GCA_023665555.1 Ruminococcus sp. | reverse complement strand
GCTTACAATACTATGCTTTCTGACATAATCCTTCAAAAGTGTGCGAAGCTTGGACACTATCAGAATAACTCTGTTTTTGCCCTTGCAGCTTACCTCTGCACTTCCCGTCTTTAAAGCTTCAACAGTTATATATTTCAGCTCGCTGACGCGAATCCCTGTTCCGCAAATAGTTTGCAGAACCAAATACAACCGCTCGTTTCCCCTTGACTGAGCAGCTTTCAGGAGTCTGAGATATTCGTTTTTAGTAAGCTCATCTTCTTCGGAGCAAAACACTTTCTTTTGCACCTTAAACTGCCTGATCCAGCAATCAAACCACTCCATATATTTAAAGAATGTATTGTCAGACGCTATCATTGAATTTGCACTTGAAACAGCATATGCTTCTTCAAGGTGCGCCTTGTAATCCATACACAATTGCTTATCAATGCTTTTGCCGTCGGAGAACTGCACAAAGCTTAAAATATCTCGGCGATACTTTTCCAGAGTGGCATTGCTCATTTCGCGGTTAATCAAATCTTCTAAAAAAGACCTGATATTTTCGTCTTTGATAATTCTCATAATAAATTTCCCTTAGTGTAATGAATTTTGCTTTCATAGTTTCCTCATATGTGCTTAGTTTTGAGCTTTGTTTTATAATGCATTTGAGGAGAATGAAGTAATAAATTAAACTTAGAATATCATTAATTTCAAATACATTCTCCCCATTATCATTATACCCCAAACATTCCGAGTGCTAATTCAAACTGATCGTCGTCTCTGAAAATCCTGCCTTTAAGCGCGTTGATTACAGATTTAAAGCCTTTATTATCGTTGTCAAAAGCTCCTGCAGCATTTTCGGGGCAATACTCTACAATAGCAATATACGCCTTATCAAATAACGGAAGCTCTCCCCCGTTTTGCAAAAAACGATTCAGCAAACGGGTTACTGTATCCGTAACATATTGTGTGCCGCCTACGATCTTACAGTGAGGAAGCAAGGCGTTCATACGAACATCCAGCCATCCGTTATCCAACACGGTAACTTCACCGTATATTTCTTTATGATGATAATTTTCATATCCAAATCTGAAAGACGGGATACAGGGTCTTGTTTTTTCGCAAAGATTACGCATATCAATACAGCACAGTTCAACCTGCTGCATTGCTGCATCCAGAAGTGTGTTACACTTTTCCGGTGAACGATAGCCTTTTGCAAGCTCGTTCAGATATTTGCCGCAAGCATCCAAATGATGCTGCATATCGGTTATAGCTTTACTTGTTATTTCCATAACATTTTTAATCCTTTCCATTGGTATTTTAAAAAATTTTATTAGTGACTGATAATGTTGACTTTTTCAAAAGAAACGATTATAATATAAATGAAATTATCATAATTTAAATTATATTATTCATAGGAGGCTCACAACATGAAATTTATAGGCAGAGAACAAGAGCTTAATGATCTCGAAAAAGAATATCAGCGCGATGGCGGTTTTGTTGTGATCTACGGTCGCCGCCGTGTCGGAAAAACGACTCTCATAAAGGAATTCTTAAAGAAAAAAAATGCTTTTTACTTTCTCGCCACTAAAGAAGTAGAATCACAAAGTATGAAACGCTTTGCGGGAGTTATTGCTCGCGCAACAAAAAATTCAATGCTTCAGAAGGTTGAATTTTCCGACTGGCTGGACCTTTTTCAAGTAATAGCAGATTACAAACCCGACGAAAAAAAAGTAGTTGTTATAGATGAGTTCCCGTACCTTGTAAAAACAAATACTGCGTTCCCGTCTATCTTACAAAATGCATGGGACGAACTTTTGAAAGACCGTAATGTAATGCTTATACTTTGCGGCTCACTTATCAGTATGATGAAAAAGCATGCACTTTCTTACGAAAGTCCTTTATATGGACGCAGGACAGCGCAAATACGGTTGTCTCCACTGCCGTTTGAAACCGTGTATACGAATCAAAATCTGTCATTTACAGAAGCAGTGGAACAATATTCCGTTACAGGCGGTGTCCCGAAATATATGGAATTTTTTCAGGAGAACGACACGCTTTATTCCCAGATAGAAAGCACTGTACTTTCCAAAAACGGTTTTCTGTATGAGGAACCGAATTTTCTGTTAACTGACGAGGTACAGGTTCCCATCAATTACTTTTCGATAATCAAAGCAATTGCCGATGGAAAACATAAGCTTGGCGCTATTGCCGGAATTCTCGGACTTGAAACATCTGCTCTGACCCCATATCTAAAAACACTTTCTGATTTGGGCTTTGTTGAAAAGCAAGTTCCGATAACAGAAAAAAGCATTGAAAAGTCTCGTAAAGGTCTGTATTTTATCTCGGATAATTTTCTGCGATTTTGGTTTCACTATATTTACCCGTACAAAGGCGAATTGGAGCTTGACAACACCCACCTTGTCCTTGACGAAATAGATAAAGACTTTGTAGAGAAATTTGTTGCGTTTTCATATGAAGATATATGTAAAAATATATTCGCCGGCTTATGTGCAAGTGGACAGATAGATTTTACCCCTTCAAAAATAGGGTCATATTGGCTGAATGATTATGAAGGAAATACTCAAATAGATGTAATGGCTGTAGATACAAAGCATAAAGCTGTATTTGCAGGTGAATGCAAATATCATAGATCTGCCGTTGATGCCGATGTATATTTTGACTTGAAGAAAAAGGTAGAGAATTCCTCCGAGATCAACTCTGCTTTTAAAGGATATACAGTATTCTACGGAGTGTTTTCAAAAAGCGGTTTTTCAAAGCGTATGTTAGATGTTAATAAAGATAATCCGAATCTGATACTGATAAATGAAAACATAACCGTATAGATTAACTGTCTCAAAACGACTTGTTCAATACGAATAGGTCGCGTTTTCTGCATTATGTTACAGTCATCCATAATTCCTCCAAGAACAATTTTGAACTATTTGGAATTTTGTGATTATGAACGCTAATTTGCACAGGAATTTTGTGAAAACCATATGCTTTGCCATATATCGACCGTGCTTACTGCACATATATGCCAAAATTATATGCAGTAAATACGATTGTCTCTTGATTTTATGCATATAATATGATAAAATAATGTGCATAAAGGACGGTATAATATGAGAAAATTCGATTACTCTTTCCTGGATAACGGTTTGCTTCCTGCCGGCCTCGTAAATCTTGCTTCAAGTATTTCAGAGCTGAAAACTATGGCAGGTGTGAGG
>JAMPDR010000117.1 GCA_023665555.1 Ruminococcus sp. | reverse complement strand
ATAACCATAGAGATTCAAAACAGCAGGGGCTTTGTCGGCTGTCTTTACTTGTAGTATTATTGGAGGATTGTTTTATTTATTATTCTGCTTTTAGCTTGCGTATAACTTTGTTTCGCGGATGAGAAGTAAAGACAGCAGATATTTTATTCGCGACCACCATTCCTCACTCCTAACTCCTCATTCCTAATTTTTTCTTTCTCTGCGGACCATTGCTTACAATCAGTACAACCTCCCCCGCAATTACGCATTAAGCATTACGAATTACGCATTAAACCAGCCTGCTGTCAGACGGTCGAGAAAGGTGCAGAATGTCGTTTCCTTTATCCCCGAAGGCGTACATAGGTACGTCGAGTGGGTAAAAAAACGGCAAGTGCACAAGCAATGCTTGTGCACGTTCATGCATCTTTATCGGCTGTCTGAAACTATTCCATTTCGTATATCTGCTTAAATTTGTTGTAATTTATTTCCCGTATAATCACCGAAACAAGAATAATACCGACAGCAAGACCTGCCGCAATTCTCAGCGTCTGCATAAGTGCTGTACGGAAATCATCCATGTTGTTCGTGATGAAATAATACATAGTGTAATATAATTTGCCGCCGGGAACCATCGGCAAAATTGAACAGGCGACGAATGGTGTTGCGGGTGTTTTTATGATGCGTGCAAGAATTTCAGCATACGCAGTTGCCGCCAGTGCCGGGAAAAGATTTTGAAAAAACTCATGAGAAAAATATACACAGCTGATAACATAAACAACGCAGGTCAACCCGCCGCCTATAGCAGCAAAGATGATTTTCTTATGCTGAATTCTGAACAAAAGCGCAAATCCTGTTGTTCCGACTATGCCCGAAATGATTATTGTGAGAGCTTCTTTGATATCCATTTCCGCCCTCCTTAAGACATGATCAGAATCGGAAGGGCGAAACCACAGGCTATCGACATTGAAAGCACAATTGATTCCGTCATGCGCAGCAGTCCCGACATAAGATCGCCGCACAGCATTTCACGAATTGAATTGATCAGCATAAGACCCGGTATCATTAGCATTATGTCACCAATCATGATCATATCGGCATTGTTCCCAAAACCGATTTTTACAAAAAGGAAAGCCAAAAATCCTGACAATGCTGAGCACAGCGCAGTATAGAAAAGCTTATTCATTCCGCGCGTTTTTATATAAGTGTTCATCAGATAAATCATAACAGCAATAGGCATCGCCGCAAGGCCGTCAAGCAACGTTCCGCCAAAAAATATCGCAAAGCCGCCGGCAGCAAACATATGTCCGATGCATGCTGTAAGATGAAACTTTTTACTTTCACTGTTGATTTCATCAAGCATTTGTTTTGCCTCATCAACAGACAATCCCGTTTCACAAATTTTTCTTGAAAGTGCATTGAGTCTTTCAAGTTTACCGAAATTTGTTGACGAAGAATACACTCTTCGCATTTGTGAAAAAGTGTTTCCCTCGCTATCAGATGCAGTAACATTAATCATTGATATGATTGAAAAAACATCAATCTGTGCCATACCGTAGGCACGGCAAACACGTATGATTGTTTCCTCAACACGATTTATTTCAGCGCCGCATTTAATCATGCTTTTGCCGAGTTCCATTGCAAGGCTCAGTGATTTGTTGCAGCTTACTTCTACTTCCTTTGTCATATATATCTCCACAGATGATAGTTTATGCTCAGATTATAGTCTTTTACTGCCGCTAAAGTCAAGTGATTTACTCATCTTCATTGATGTATTTTTGAAGTTCGGACGGATATCTTTTGTCAATTATATCATACTTTCTGAACCACTCACCGCTTTCCTCATTCTTAGTCACTGTTGCACGGTTCACTGACAACAACTTAACAAGGTTATACACATCAAGCCATATCTGATTAGTTCCTTCTTTCTGACTCTCATCAAAAATCAACTGCATGCCGAAATGCAAATGCGGAACTGTCATCCCGTTGACATTCTCATTTGTTGAATAGCCTGTCATTCCGAGGTATCCTATCACCTGACCGGCCTTAACTTTACTTCCGAGTTTAATATCGCTGTGATAAGGTCGGTCTTTTCGTAAATGTGCGTAATAATATGAACGTTTGCCGTCAAAAGAGCGAATTCCAAGGCGCCAGCCGCCGTATTGATTCCATCCGTAGCACTCAACTATACCGCCTTCAACAGCAACTATAGGTGTTCCGACATTTCCGAGCAAATCATTTCCAAGGTGAGTCCTTCTGTAGCCATAGGTACGTGAATTGCCGAAATCATCATAGTGGTTATATCCGAATCCCTCCGCAATCGGACTATATGCGACCAAGCCATAACCCTTTTTGATTATCTTACCGCCATCTGAATCCGGCGCTTGCTTTTCATATTCACCCAGCAAACCTCCGAGAGCCGCAGAAAAAGTTTGCTGATAATATGAGAAATACTTATTATCACCTATCAGGTCTTCAATCGTATAGCTGTCACCCAAAGTTTCAACCATGTTTTTCAGTTGACTGCTTTTATATGCGCTCCAATTATTACCGTTTTTGCAGGCAAGATATGAAAGCGAATCAATCCAGCTGATATGATAAAGTTTGTCATATGTATCTATATCAAGTTCCATGGTATCTTTAAGCGCCTGATATGACACATTCATCTCTGCCCATTTGATATACTTTTTCTCAGGTTCCGATTCGGCAGAAACAGAATTATACGCAACAAACAGGCAAACCACAGCTGCAACAAATGCAGCAATTCCTATTACAAGCCGCATTTTTCTTAATCGTATAACCATGGCCGCACCATCCTTTTCATCTTGTACCTCATATCAATTTTATGTTTACAAGATGTTACATATAACAAAATTAATGATGAATTAGGTACTTGCGGTACTTGCGTACGGCTAATATTGCGGGAAAGAATGTACCTGTCGTAAGGTTTAGTCCGCAGAGGGAAATAATTAGGAATGGGGAGCAGCTGCTACGCAGAAGTAATAGGTAATAAGTAATAGTGAATAGGTTTGGTCGCGGGAAAAACAGTGACATATTTTAATTTGCATCCGCGAAATGCTGTAACCGTTAATTTTCAGATTCTAATTTTTAATTCATTCTTCTTTGTGTCTACTTTTACTATACAACTTTCACTTATTCACTATTACCTTTTACTTATTACCTGTGCTTGCACTGACAGGCAGTTACTTTTTCTGCGTTCAGAAAAAGTAACCAAAAAGAAACTCTGAC
>JAMPDR010000116.1 GCA_023665555.1 Ruminococcus sp. | reverse complement strand
CACAGCAGACTCTGACTCTGTTTGTCTGGGTTCGAATCCTAGTTCCGCAGCCAAAAAAATCCCGAATACGAAAGTGTTCGGGATTTTTTACTTATTACTTCTTAACTATTCACTTTTAACCAAGTCAGTTCGGAATTTTTTGGAAAGTAATAAGTAAGAGGAATTTTAGTTGCATAAAAATCTATATCGAAAATAAAGTATAGTTATACTAATAATAATTTAGTATACTAAGTGTAAATTCCAATTGGCTCTAATTTGGCAGGCATAGCCATGAAAAAGCACTTCTTTGGAAGTGCTTTTTCAATGAAATAAATCCATAACGGACTTCATGAAGTTGCTAACGCTATGAAATACGCTGTGGCATATGGGAATTTATTTTATTTCGCGTTGCACAGCAATATATCATTAAAGTGGGTGACAAACATATGCGTTTTTTCAAGAAAAAAGAAAAGAAAATACCGGATAACAAATACAGAATAATCAAGATTGGCAAAGAGGCTTTATTTGAGTTCTTATACGAGTCGATTATTGATAATCAAAAATGTTTTTTTGATATAACAGATGAAACGTCTATTGTGACACATTTTGATATGGATTGGGAGAAAGGTGAATTTATTTGTATAGCAAGGAATGAACAAGCTGAAAATGAATTTTTGCAGTGTGATATTGATACTGAAAAATTATTATCTAAGCTGAAAAATACAACGGATTCATTATACACTGAAAACATATATATTGAATTGTCAAAAGACGATATCAACAATTTATAAAACAACTCGTCATTCTCATGGAGGTAAATAATGAGCAAATTCAACCATAAATTCAACCTGATTGAAAACGGAGAAACTTTTTTGCGATATACCTGTGGTGACAGCATTGCACGCATTGACTTTATAAGCGGCAGCTGCCTGCGTGTTGCAATTTATAAAAACAAAGCTGATATGTTGCCCACTTTTTGTGTGAATCCGAATGATATATTCTGTGAGTGTGGCAGAGATAGACTTAGCACTGACGGATTTGAGATGTTCTCACCTGAAAAAGCAACAGGCGAAAATAAACACAGCTTTGCTTTGGCTGACGGGATAAAAGTTGAAGTGAATCCCGATAATTTCCTGCTTACATATTATAAGTACGATCAACTGCTGTTTTCCGACAGAGCACCGCTTGCCTATAATTTTGAACATGAGTTCGGTGAGGAAAGCTGTCACTATATTTCAAGAATGAGCGGCGAAAGAATTTTCGGTTTGGGTGATAAGGGCGGCATGCTTGATAAATCGGGCAGGTCATTCAGAATTGAAACCACAGACCCTATGGGATATGATGCAAGCGAGAGCGATCCGCTTTATAAGCACATACCGTTTTACATCTGCGAAAATTCAGCCGGATGTTACGGTATTTTTTACGATACGTCAGATACGTCATATTTTGACTTCGGCAAAGAGATAAACAACTATTATGCGCCGTATAAGTATTTCAAAACAAAAGATGATTGCTTGGTATATTACGTATTTTTCGGAACTAAACTTTCGATTTTGCGGCAGTTTACGTCGCTTTGCGGAAAGCAGCCGTTACCGCCTAAGTGGAGTTTTGATTATTGCGCAAGCACTATGGCATATACTGATGCACCTGATTCTCAAAAGAAGATGAACGAGTTCATCGACTGTTTGAAAAAATATGATCTGTCATGCAGTGGATTTTATCTTTCTTCGGGTTATACCTCAATCGGAAGTCAACGTTACGTGTTTAACTGGAATAACGAGAAGTTTCCCGATGTTAATGGCTTCATCAGTGATTTTTCCGATAAGGGTATTGAGATAATTCCTAACATCAAGCCTGCTTTTTTAGTTGATCATCCGCTTTACGAGCAAATTTCGGGCAATGGCTGGTTTGTGAAAAATCCTGATGGCACACCGTTTGTCACTGAGTTTTGGGATGGTCTGGGCAGTTATCTTGACTTCACCAATAAGCAGGCATTTGAATTTTGGAAAAACAAGGTGACTGAAACCCTGCTCGACTACGGTATCACCGCCACTTGGAATGATAACAATGAATTCGATATAAAAGATACCGATGCAGTAGCCGAAGGGTTTGGCGATAAAAAAGTTAAAGCAAACCGCATAAGACCTGTTTTGACATATCTGATGGTTGCCGCATCATATCAGGCTCAGATTGCCAAAAGACCGAATCTGCGTCCGTTTCTCTCAACAAGGAGCGGCAATATTGCTGTCAGACGCTTTGCCCAAACATGGTCGGGCGATAACAGAACGGAGTTTTCAGATTTGCGCTATTGCCATAACATAGGACTTACAATGTCACTTTCCGGTTTGTATTTCTATGGTCACGACCTCGGCGGTTTCAGCGGTGATATGCCATCAAGGGAACTTCTTTTGCGTTGGTTACAGCACGGAGTTTTTGAACCGAGAATGACAATACACTCGTGGAATTCTGATGGTTCGGCAACAATGCCGTGGAGTTATCCCGATATCATGGATTCAGTGCGCGGCTTGTTTGCCGAGCGTAAGCAGCTTTTGCCGTATATGTATAGTTGTGCATATAATGCAAGTGAAAATGAAATACCGATGAACGCACCGACATTTTTATATTATGATGATGAAAATCTTTATCAACACAGTGATGCAATGATGCTCGGCAGAGATATCTATGTTGCTTTTGCGTTCGATGAGGGTGTTAATAAGGTTTCCGCTTATCTGCCAAAGGGCGATGATTGGTATCTTGATGATAAACTTTATTCCGGCGGTCAAAGTGTAGATTTAACGATTTTGCCAACCTCAAAAATGCCGTACTTTGTTCGCAGTGGCTGTGTTCTTCCGACTGATGAAGCGGTATACGGCTTTGAAAGTGAAGAAAAAATCGTGTTTACGGTATACCCACTGAAAGATGGCGAGTTTGAAAGTCATTTTTTCACCGATGATGGTGTCAGCTTTGACTATAAGAATAACGGTTGTGTTAAGTTGAATTTTACCGTCAGCTGTGATAAAGACACTGTTAAGGTGACAATCGAAAACAAAGGCGATATGCCGTTTGAACCGATTGTGCGTTTGTGCGAAGGCGACGGAAGAAAAGTCAAATTCGTAATGCTTAATGCGTAATTGCGGAGAAGATTGCGACAATTGTAAGATATAGTCCGCAGAGGAAGAACGAATTTAGGTAATAAGTAAAAAGTAATAGTGAAAAGGTGCGGTCGCGAGTGAGATAAACTATATCTATAAACTTTTTATCCGCGGAATGAAATTATATACTTACTCAAAATAGAAGATAAATAAAAAGCAATCTACCAATAAGACTACAAGTAAAGACAGCCGACAAAGCCCCAACTGTTTTGAATCTCT
>JAMPDR010000115.1 GCA_023665555.1 Ruminococcus sp. | reverse complement strand
AACGTATTTCGTCATTATTGTACGGCGTCCAAAGGACATGGGAGTTAGTACAAACATACCTACAGCAAAAAACGGCGAGTTAAAAGCAAGCCGAAAAAGCATCACTTTGTCAAGCAAAGTGGTGTATTTTTATTTTTTCGTAAGTGACCACTGCGAGGTTTTATATGCCATGTATTTCGCATTTTGGACACTCCTTTTTTCAAAAATCTATTGACAATATCGTTACTCGATATTATAATAGCAGTATCGAGTAACGATATTACAAACAAGAGGTGACGTTCATGCCGAGAAAATCATTGCAGACACTGTCTGAGCCGATGTATTATGTTTTGCTTTCACTGACAAGTAATCTTTGCGGAACAGAAATCATGAAAGAGGTTGAAAAAATCTCAAACGGACGTGTCAAAATCGGCCCGGGAACACTGTATACAATGTTGGCAAAATTCCTCGATATGGGTTTGGTCGACCAACCGTATTACGAAAACAGAAAGCGTATCTATGAAATTACCGAACTTGGCAAGCAGGTGCTTGTTGAGGAATATGAACGGCTTAAACGTATGTCGGATGACGGAAGAAATATTGTTCAGTTTTTGAGGTAACAGTTATGAAAGAAAGTATGACGGCGTCAATTCTATGCGATCTGACGAAATTTCTGACGGCACGATTTGCGAATCGGATTTAATCATCGTTTACATAACTATACCGAGTTTAAATAGAGGTGTGTTAAAATGAAACTGAAAAATAAAAAGAACATAAACAACAATGAACTTATTATAAACGTTAATTTTACTTACAGGGATCTGACAGCGATTGAAGAATTCCTTGAAAAAAAGCAGAGTGAGGGTTGGCTGCTTGTCAAATACGATAAAAAGAAGATGAAATTCAAAAAGTGCGAGCCGTCACATTCACGCTATTGCTGTGAGGCATACAAAGCACCGAACAGACCGAAGTATGACGAGGAATATATCACTTTTTGCGAAGATGCAGGCTGGGAATTTATCGCATCGGATTGGAACGGCATATATATTTTCCGCACTGACGATGAAACTCTGCCGAGAGTTATGACCGATGATAAGATGAAACTGTCCATAATGGCTAAGTCATTCATGCGAGAAGAATCCGTGCTGATTATTCTTATTTCAATTGTGGTTGCTATTTGTTCATTCTATTGGTTATATAAATCAATAACAAATTTCGCATCTTTTTACAATCCGAGCAACTTTACTATACCGTTGTTTGCTGTTGATATACTTGTTATTTGTGAGTCAGTTATGCAGATTGCATGGTATATCAAGAAAAAGAAACTTATCCAAAATGGACAGCAACTGACAACAAACAATCAGGAAGAATTTGAAAAGCAGTATGCAAATATGCAGATAAGAACCTTTCTTTATTTAGCATTATTGTTGTTTACTGAAATGCTCAGTTACAGCTATGGCGGCATAGCATTTTACGCTTTTTATGTGATTTCCTGCCTTGTGAATTTAAAAAGAGCCGCCGACATAAGTAGGCGATCAAAGAAAAAGATTGCTGTTTTTGCCGTTGGTTTTGTTGCAGTATTTTTGGCAGTGACGGTATCATCAGCGGTTTTATCGCATAACTGCATTGACGATGAACTTACAAAGGCTGTTGAAACAAATTTTAACATGGTTTATGAGAACAATCTGACCGAAGCGTCATACCGTTCGCAGTTTTATCATTTTTGTAAGGATGACGATGGAGAAGATGAATTCGATTACGATTATGACTATGATTACTATGATGATTACGCGGAAGAAGAGCCGGAAGGTATCAACTATATCAAAGTTTATGCGTTCGGTTCACAGCGTGTGCAAGGTTGGTTTATGAAAGATCTGCTAAAGCACAAGAATGAATATGCGGTTAAATCAGAATCAGAAATTGATGAAAAGAACGGTTTGACGTTTTACACATTTATATATGGCAATGAAAAAACACCGTCATGTTGTGTTGCGATGTGCGGAAAATATATCATTGAAATTGACGGCTGGGATGAAAATATTTCACAAATGTTGAAAGATACTTTTATGACACATAGCTGAAGGAGTGAATACGATGTTCAAACGGAATAAGAAAGACGAAATAACATATCGTACAAGATTCACGTATAAAGATCTTACTGCAATGGAAGAGTTTCTCGAAGAAAAACAGCGAGAGGGCTTGCAGTTAGTAAAATATGATAGCGGTATTATGACATTTGAAAAGTGCGAGCCGTCTGATTCAAGATATTCATGTGAAATTTTTGTTGATGGTGATTTGTTTTATCCGAATAAAGAGTTTGTGCAGATGTGTGAAAGCGGTGGTTGGAAATATATTGCCGATGATGATAAGGGTCTGTATGTTTTCAAAACAGACGATGAAAATGTAACCGATATCATGACTGATGATAAAACGAAGCTGTCGATTATCGCAAAGTCACATGTTCTCAAGTCAGTGGGTGTTGCTGTGGGGGTGATAATATATTACGTTATAAAATATTGTTTGGATATAAACGAATTTTTTGAAACCTGGTCAAATCCTGTTTTGATTTCCTCAAGGCTGACAACAATTATTATGATTTTGCTGTGCGCAATATATTTGATTTATCAACTTTCATGGTTGATAAAAAGAAAAATCGAGTTAAATAACGGTGAAAAACTTAAGTTTAATAATTTGAGAAGTTTCCAAAATAAATGGGCAACAATTCCAACAATCTTATTACTGTGGATTGCTGTGGAAACAGTTTTTTCAATATTCATTTGCGGCGAATTCGATATCAGTGTCTATGTTGATTTAGGTGCATATGCTGTGCTGTTTATTATATTTTCATGTGTTTTATTTAAGCGCAGATCAGATACAGATAAAATTGTTAAGGTGGCAGAGATTACTACTATGGCTGTCAGCGTTGTTGCTATTGCTCTTTCGTTTTTGATTTCATTTGTTGCACTTCCGCCTGTTCCTAATGAAACAGACTTATCCGAAAAAATCGTTTCTGAACTTGATATAGATGATGAGGATAAAGAAGTTTACGTGTCAAGAACACGCTTCGCGCAGTATTATGACAACGGTTGGGATTTTGAAATGTTTGTCAGCCGCAATTCAAAACTTAAGGATAAATATTTTTCATATATGATTGACTATTACAGTGATACTGATCCGAAATATACGGTAAGCAAAAATCAGCTTGATGATATGATTTATTATGAATTTACAAATACAGAAGAAAACTATACATATAAATTGCTTGCTGTCAAAGACGATCGTGTAATAGCCGTTGGCTCACCGCAGGAGAATACGGCTCAAATAATTTATGATGCGTTGACATCCAAATAAATCAAAGCCGCCGGTTGAACCGGCGGTTTGCACTACCCCTAAAAGGGGTTATTACAGGCTTAGCCCCTGAAAGGGGCACTGACAGTTTAGCAACGCATTACATTCTCAGCAGCCGCTCACGAGCGGCTTTTA
>JAMPDR010000114.1 GCA_023665555.1 Ruminococcus sp. | reverse complement strand
CTGTTTCCTGCATATTCGTTGATAACACGCTGTGCATATTTGCTGCCTTTAACAGCCGCTTTTTCCGAACTGCTCAAACTTTCATGACGAAACGTTTTTACAACCGCTGCCGAAACTTTATCAATGTTTTCTGCTGTTTCTCCGAGTGCCGTCAGTCTGTCTTTAACCGCACTTTTTGCAATCTCAACTGATTCATTGTCAGTCTTGTC
Source organism: Ruminococcus sp. (assembly GCA_023665555.1). GTDB lineage: Bacteria > Bacillota > Clostridia > Oscillospirales > Acutalibacteraceae > UBA6857. Next base: position 3,263 of record JAMPDR010000114.1, on the reverse strand, counting down.
AATCAACGCCTGCGATAGCTTGCCGATGTTGCGTAAATCACTGCGTTTATATTTAAACTCCGAGCCGCTTTCAGTATCTGCTTCAGTTTGTTCCGCTGTCTGAACCGCCTGTTGTGCTTTAACTCGTGCATCTTCAGTTGCAGTAACCTTGTTTAATATCTTACTGAAAGCGCTGTCACCGTCAGCATTAACATCTGCACTTCCTGCAAGCAGCTTTTCAACGCCCTCATTTTCGGCAATACTTTGTCCAATCTGACGCATCTGACTGTCATAATTAACCGCACCGATTGCAGAACCCGTTACACCGAAAGCACCGCCCATCAATGCGCCGCCGAGACCTGCATCCATAACACGCTTACCCATAGACATATATGCCTGTTTTTTTGCTTCACTCTCTGTTAATCCCGAATCAATACCCTGCTGAACAAGCTGATAATAGTCCGATATACCGCCGTTTGCAAGATAATCATATGTAATGTTTGCAATCTCGGTTGCGGCTTCTTCACTGAAATTTGTCAACACACCTTTACCAACGTTCAACAAAGCAGTCTTTATATTTTTTACAGGTATTTCCTTGAATGCTTTAAACTGACTGATTGATGCATGCTCAAACAAAGTCTCAAACGCACCTGCCGCAAGACCGCCCAGGAGTGCCTGCGACTTTGTGCCGCCTTTTTTTGCTATGTCAATAACAGTGTCATTCATTGCACCCATACCGAGCAACACTTCTCCGCCCGGCAAAGCAGAAGAAAGCATTGAGTCAGCTCCGCTCATAGCAGTTTGATAAAGAAATGCCTTAGTGTTTCTGCTGAGAATACCTGACTCCATATTGCTCGCCACCGTGTCACGTGTTTGATTTTTATAATTTGTAAATGTGTTATACGGTGAATTTACATCATAGCCTAAATCACTTTGCTTGCTTAATGAATCAGCATTGCCTATTGATCCGGCTATTGCCGCAACAGGTGAAATAGCAGTTGATAACACCGAAGCTGCAACAGGATGAGCCTCTGCAAATTCAGCGGCTTCCTGTGCTTCTCGTTCTGCATCTTCGGCATTTTTCAAATATGCTCTGTATTCTGCAAGCTGCCCATAGTTGTCATAGCCTTTCTTTTTCAGTTCATCGGCAATTGCTTCCTTTTTGCTTGCATATTGTTCTGATTCTGTAAGCTGATAAGCGGTTTGTTCTCCGTTCATACTTTTGCGAAAATCTGAAAGACGACTTGATTTTTCGTTCATAGCAGCATCGTTATATTTGTCAAGCAAATCAAGAACTTCATCAGGCACTTTTTCAAGCTCTGCCTGACTTTTCTTTGTGTCACGCACGGTTCTGTACTGTGCTATTTCTGCATCAATATCATTTTCACGTTTCTTTATTGCTTGACGTTCGGCATGCACATCATAAACACCGCTTGAATCACCGTTCAAAGCCGCACCGAAATATTCAAATATGCTTGGCTTTTTCGCACTCTCTTCTTCCTTTTGCTTTTCAAGTGCAGCAATACGATTGTCAAGCTCATCAACGTCAAGGGTTTGTGTCAGGCGCATTTTACGCTGTTGCTTATATCCATCAAACATAGCCTGTGCGTCATCAACTGCATCATTGAGCTGATTTCTCTTTATCCTGCTCTCTTTCCAGTCACTGCGTGTCGGGCTTTTGAAAACCATCTCCCAAAAGCCGACACTTTCATCACTGTTTTTATAATCGTCCCTCTTTTGTTTCGCACGTTCAACATTTTCCGCAAGAATCTCAGGCGTTGTCATCATCGACCTTTTTTTCGCTTCTAACTGCCGATTATATGCTTCAAACATTTCATCTGCCTGATGATGTCTTTCGACCCTCGGACGGTTTCTTTCCAACGAATCACCAAGCTCTGCTTCTCTTTCTTCGAGTTTCTTTTTATATTCGGAATACATCGCTTTAGCTCTGTCCGCTCTGCTGTCTGACATCCTAATTATACCTCCCGATTTTTATCTTGCAGCAAGTGCAGTTTTATATAAATACTCTGCTTCTTCGTCCGTTATCTCTCCTTTTTCATGCGCTTCTTTTATTAAATTTCCACGTTTAGATTCATTTGTATAGAAAATTGCATTATATATAGAGCTCGCATTTTTGCCTAAATCACTGCTGAGACTTATTGTTTTGCCGCCTGTTGAACTGCTTGCGGTCTTACTGCTGCTTGAAGATTTTGCCTTATCCGATGCAATCTTTTCATTCGCTTTATTCGACCTGATAGTTTCATTAAGTCTTTGCTGTTCAAGATTTCTGTTGGCAGTATCATTAGACTGATTATAAGCAAACGACTGTTGCCACTGATTATCCGAAACGGAATCACGTTGTTGATTATATGCAAACTGCTTTTGCCATTGGCTGTCCGCAACAGAATCCCTCTGCTGGTTATAATCGAACTGCTTCTGCCACTGACTGTCTGCAACGGCATCTCTTTGTTGGTTATATGCAAAAGTCTGATTATACTGTCTCTGACTCTCGTTGAATTTGTTCAAGTCAAGATTATAGGTTTTGGTGTCCATTTCTTTTCCCCAATTAAATTGGTCAACACTAAGGTTGTAATTCTTAGTATCCATCGACTTGTCCCAATTGAACCTGTTAACGTCAAGGTCATAACCAAGCTGAAACTGTCTTTTATTTTCATCAAAAGTCTTTTGCCACTGACTGTCTGCAACCTTATCTCTGCCTTGTTGATATTCATAATCACGTTGGTTTGTATAAGCGTTATATGAAAAATCCCTGTCATTGTACCAATCAGACACACTGTCACGATACCTGCTGTATGCATTATCTCTTTCATTTGCCGCAACACCATAGAGATTTTGAAGATTTTCGCCCTCCATTTGATATTGCTGCATTGCAAGCTGATAAAGTTCGGGTATTTTGTCTGAAAGCTGTGACAAATTCTGCTGATAAACCTGCTGTCCTGCGGTTTGTGCATATGAATTTCCGTAACCGCCTGTCATAGCGGAAGCCTGCCCAATCGTGTCCATCATTGCCATTTGACCCTGCTTTGTGAATTGGTCTTTATATTGCTGATACAATGCATTACCGTTCAGGTCAAACGAAAAATCTTTGCGGTTCATCAGCTTGTCATAATATGTTTTCAAGTTCTTATCATCATATGCAAACGAGCTCGGCTTTTTCTTGCTGAGATTCGTATAGTCTTTATAAAGTGTGCTTGCTTTCGGTGTACTGCTTGCCATTATAACTCACCTCATTCTGCTGTTTTAAACTCAACAAAGCCCTCAGT
>JAMPDR010000113.1 GCA_023665555.1 Ruminococcus sp. | reverse complement strand
GTATCTGCGGCGGTCAGACGAAAAACACAACCGCAAAAATCACTTTTCAGCATGCGGATATTTATTCTTCGCTGATTAAAACTGTCGGCAAAAACATGGCAAAGGAATACTATTTATATAACAAAAAAGCAATTGAAGATTTTGAAAATATCATCAATCGCGAAAACATCAGCTGTTCATTTGAGCGGCTTCCTGCCGCGATATACTCATGCGAAAACAACAGCTTAATCGAAACCGAGGCACGGGCAGCAGACATACTCGGCATTGAAAATGAAGTCAGAAAAACTTCCGCTTTGCCTTTCGAGATAAAATCATCGCTCATTTTTCCGAATCAGGCACAATTTGATCCTCTTAAGTTTCTCAAACCGCTCAGCGAAAAGCTGAATATTTTTGAGAACACACCTGTGATGAGAATCGAAAACAACACTGTTCTGACAGACCGTGCAAGAATAAAGGCTGATAAAATCGTTTTCAGCTGTCACTATCCGTTTGTTAATTTCCCGGGACTTTACTTCATGCGTATGCACCAAGAGCGCAGTTATGTTGTCGCTTTGGAAAAAGCACAGTCACTTGACGCAATGTATTATTCGGTTGATAAAAACGGACTTTCGTTAAGATGCGCTGAAAACAAACTGCTGCTCGGCGGCGGAAGTCACCGCACAGGTAAAAACGAGGACGGAGGGAAATATTTGATACTTGAAAATAAGGCTCATGAACTTTGGCACGACTGCGAAGTGACTGCAAAATGGTCGGCACAAGACTGCATCACAGGCGATAAAATTCCGTTTATCGGTAAATTCAGCAAAGGAAAAGAAAATTGGTACATTCAAACAGGCTATAACAAATGGGGCATGACATCATCAATGGTTGCCGCAAAACTCACAGCTGAAAGTATCATTTCAAATTCAAGCAAAATCACAGTCTTTTTTCCGTCACGCAAAGTCAATATGCCGTCTGTTAAAGAAACACTGACAGATGCCGCCGAATCAATTAAAGGAATATGCGAAAGATTCTGTTTTTCGTGCGATGAGATTGATGATATACAAAACGGACATGCCGCAATTTGTGACATTGACGGCGAAAGAAAAGGTGTATATAAAGATGAACTCGGAGAACTTCACATTGTTTCAACACGCTGTCCTCATCTCGGCTGTGAACTGAAGTGGAATACAGACGAAAAAACATGGGATTGCCCATGCCACGGCTCAAGATTCAGCATTGACGGAGAACTGATTACAGAACCTGCTCAAATAGGACTTGATGATGATATGGAATAATAAAAAACTTTTGTAATCTTAGGAATTTTGTGGTAAAATTATAAGCGTTATAACTTTAAAGGGGAACCAAAATATGATTGACTTTAACACTGCTGAAAAGCGAGCCGCTGAACTTAGAGAAATTATCAATTACCACAACAAAAAATATTACGATAACGATGCTCCCGAAATTGAGGATTTTGAATATGACAAACTCATGCAGGAACTGATTGACATTGAAACGGAATATCCTCAACTGCTCACTTCCGACTCACCCACTCAGCGTGTCGGCGGTAAAGCTGATGCTCAGTTTTCGCCTGTTGAGCACGCTGTTGTTATGGAAAGTTTGCAGGATGGATTTGGCTCTGATGATGTTTATGCGTTTGACAACCGTGTGCGTGAGGTTTGCCCCGATGCTGTTTATGTTGTTGAACCGAAAATTGACGGCTTATCTGTCAGCCTTGAATATGAAAACGGCATCTTTGTCAGAGGTTCAACACGCGGCGACGGAAGAGTCGGCGAAGATATTACCGCGAACCTTAAAACAATCAAGTCTATTCCGATGATACTCGGCACAAAGCTGCCTAAATTAGAAGTGCGCGGAGAGGTTTATATGCCGCGTGAGGTTTTCATCAAACTGACAGAAGAACAGGAACTGCACGACGAAAAGCCGTTCAAGAATCCAAGAAATGCGGCGGCAGGCTCACTCAGGCAGAAAGATTCCCGCATCACGAAAAAAAGAAACCTTGACATTTTCATTTTCAACATCCAGCAAATCGAAGGCGAAACTATCACAAGCCATAAGCAATCGCTTGACTATCTGCGTGAGTTAAAATTCAACACTGTACCGTTTTATACGGAGTGCAAAACCATTGACGATGCTTTGGGTGAGATTGAACGCATTGGTTCAGTCAGAGGTACTCTGCCGTTTGACATTGACGGTGCAGTAATCAAAGTTAACGACTTTGCAATGCGCAGACGGCTCGGTTCAACTTCAAAGTTTCCGAAGTGGGCGCTCGCATATAAATATCCGCCCGAAGAAAAAGAAACAACACTGCTTGACGTTGAAATAAACGTAGGACGCACAGGTGTGCTCACACCTACAGGTGTTTTTGAGCCGACAGAACTTGCAGGAACAACCGTCAGCCGTGCGACACTGCACAATCAAGATTTTATCAGCGAAAAAGATATCAGAATCGGCGACAAAGTTATCATCAGAAAAGCAGGCGATATCATCCCCGAAGTGGTTTCGGTTGTTGCTCATGCCGAAGAATCCGAGCCTTATATCATGCCGACCGTGTGCCCGTCATGCGGCTCACCTACAGTGCGTGAGGACGGCGAAGCGGCAATCAGATGCTGCAACCCGGACTGCCCAAGTCAGCTTTTGCGAAATCTTATTCACTTTTGTTCGCGTGACGCAATGGATATTGAGGGTCTTGGCGAGGCAGTGCTTGAAGTGCTCGTAAACAAAGGCTTAATCAAAACTGCCGCCGATATTTACAATCTTGACCCGGCTGACATTGCAGACATTGAACGCATGGGCGAAAAAAGTGCTGACAACCTTATCAAGGCGGCTGAAAAAAGCAAAGGCAACGACTTGGCAAAGCTGATATACGCGCTCGGAATACGTCACATCGGACAAAAGGCAGGCAAACTACTTGCCGATTACTTCGGAAACATTGACAAAATCATGAGCGCAACAGCTGAAGAAATCGCCGAAATTGACGGCTTCGGCGGTATCATGGCTGAATCCGTATGCGAGTTTTTCTCACTTGAATCGAGCAGAGAGTTGATTGAAAAGCTGAAAACCGCAGGTGTAAACATGGAAAGCCAAAAACAGATTGTTGATACTCGCTTTGAGGGTCTGACATTCGTTTTGACAGGTACGCTTTCGCAATTCACGAGAAGTGAAGCAAGCGCAATCATTGAATCATTCGGCGGGAAAGCCTCGTCATCCGTTTCAAAAAAGACAAGCTATGTTCTTGCAGGTGAGGACGCAGGAAGTAAACTCAAAAAAGCAAATGACCTCGGAATCACGGTTATCAGTGAGGATGAGTTTGCGGAAATGATTAAATAAAAAATGGAACATTAGAAAATGATGCGCTTTAAGTTTATATCTAACTATTAAGATTAAGTCCGCAGAATTAAATTGTTCTGGCTTTTAGCTTGTCCTCGTGCCGGACGGGCAGTTACTTTTTCTGCGTTCAGAAAAAGTAACCAAAAAGAAACTCTGACGTAC
>JAMPDR010000112.1 GCA_023665555.1 Ruminococcus sp. | reverse complement strand
ATAATAGCTGGTTTCCTTTTCATGTTGATCACTCCTATGATTTTATTTTATTTGTTAAGCTTTGATGAAGTTAAAACGACGTGTGTATTTCTTTTCACGATATTCCATGCGCCTTGGCATAGGCTGTGTTTTCGTCATTACCATATTTCACGGCAAGCTGATAAATTGAATTGCCTGCGGCGTCACGTGAGTTGAGGTCTGCACCCTTTTTCACAAATGAATCAACTGTTTCGCTGTTGCAGAACACAACGGAAAAGAAGAACGCCAGCTTATCCGTATATGAATGAACCGTGCCGTCTTTTTTTGAAAGCTCAGCAATTGCGCCGTCGGAATCTCCGAGCAAGGTTTTTTCAATAAGCGGATCAAGCCCTGTTGTGCCAAAAGCGTCATAAACTGCCTGTGCAATCTCGCCGATGGTGTTATATGAAAGAACGGTGATGCAGTCGATGGCATAGCTGAGGACATCACTGCTCAGGAAAAGCTTGCTACTCAAAAGCGAATCAATCATTTTGTCATCGCCATTTGAAATTGCCAGCATCAGCGGATTGCTCGTGCCGCTTTTGTTGGTGGTGACTTCCGTTGTGATGACGTCAACCGGCTTTTGCGGTTTGGTTCTGATTACCATGCCAACCGCAACCGATGTCAGAACCACGCAAACACACGCTGCCACCGCAAAAAATCTTTTCATATTGCGGCTTAAACTGCCGTTCATTTTAATCATGTTTTCGCTTTCCGGCTGTTCAAGTCCGGCTTTTGCAAACGCCTTTGATTTGATTTCATGCTTTGTTTTGCTGCTTATATCCGTTTCATATTTTTCAATCAATTCGCTCATTTCCGTTTCATCAGGCTGACCGAAAAAATCAAAATCCTTATCTTTCACAAAGTGCACCTCCCAACAATATTTTCAGCTTTGCCTGCGCTCGCTTTGCACGTTTTTGAACCGCATCGGGGTTCATGCCGAGCCTTGACGAAATTTCTTTTGCCGTTTCACCGAAAAGGAACCGCCGTGTGATGATTTCACTGTCAGGCTCACCAAGCTTTTTGATGGCGTCATAAATGATTTCTTTTTGCTCACGGCTTATGCTGTCATCTTTTGCTTCAATTTCAAGCTCCGCCGAGTCAAGGCTGATGTTTTCTTTTTCTTTCTGCATTTTTCTCAGCGTTGAAATTCCGCACCGCTTTGCCGAAACGGCAAGGTACCCTTTGATGCTGCCTTTTTCAAGATCTATGTCATCAATGTGCCGATAGAAATTCACAAAAACATCAGATGCACATTCTTCAGCATCTTCCTTTGTTCCGAGGGGTACCATTGACGCAGCACAAATGCGGAACACAAGTGCCGAATAAGCCGAAATAAGGTCATCGAAGCCTTTTGACGAATCAGTTTTGATTAAACTGAGCAATTGCGAATCTGTCATCATGTTCCTCCTTTCAGCGCCTTCACTTATATATACGTCAATTGACAAGAAAAACGGACAAATTTGTCAAAATTTTTGCCCGTTTCTTATTCTATTTCTCAAATGGATAAATCAGCTTCATTTGCTTTCTGCATTCATCAATGATTTTCATGCACTGTTTGGTTGCTTCAAACGGAATGAAAGCCGACTCCTTCTTTCCCTGCCTGATTTCATCGGCAACTAATGTAAATTCGGTCAGATAATCAGTGATACCATCAAAAACTGACTTTCCGCTTTTGCTTTTCAAAATCGCTTTTGATGCCATGTGGAAAAACACGGGAAGTGTTATTGTTCCCTCGCTGCCTTTGATGATGCAGTTTTCTTTCAGGCTGCAAAGCGACATTTTCAGCGTGCATTTAAAGCTGCCGTAATCGAGTGTGACCGTTTCTTTAATGTCAATTCCGTTTTTGATTTTGCCCTCACAGCGAATCCCTTCGGGATAACCAAACAAATTATAGCAATAAGTTATGGGATAAATTCCAATGTCAAGAATTGCGCCTCCTGCCGTTTCAGGTGTCAGCACACGTGAATTTTTCGGCATCATGATTCCCGGAAAAGCATAGTTTATCTCAACCTCTTTAATGCTGCCGATTTTTCCGCTTGATACCCACTTTTTCACGGTCAGTGCAACATCTGAAAACCAAGTCCACATGGCCTCGCAAAAATAGACATCATTCTGCTTTGCCGCATTAATCAGCACATCAACGTCTTTGGCAGAAACACCAACCGGCTTTTCGCAAAGCACAGGCTTACCAAGCTGCATTGCACGCACGGCAAAGTCAACATGGGCGGTGTGCGGCGTTGCAATGTAAACCGCATCAACATCGTCACTGTTAACTGCCTTGTCAAAATCATCAAATGCATCTGCATCGTATTTCTTGGCGAAGGCTCTGACTTTTTCCTTGTTTCTGCCATAAACCGAGGTAATGCAGTGCTCGCCCTTGATGATTTGCTTTGCAGTTGATTCGGCAATGTTTCCGCTACCGATATACGCCCATCTGAACTTATCCATAATCAATCACCTTTCAAAAAAATCCGCACGCAGACATAAAGCTGAACCATTGGTCGTCAGCTCATATCCCCGTGCGGGTAAAAAATCTTTCAAATTTTAACTTGTTTGCCTGCATACCAATCATCATAGATCAATCGGCATACTTTTTGATTGCTGCAAACGATTCATCGCTGATGCAGTGTTCAATTCTGCAAGCATCCTCAGCGGCAACATCCTCACTGACGCCGATTTTAATCAGCAATTTTGTGAGCACTTTGTGACGGGCATAGATTTTTTCAGCAACCTCCATGCCTGCTTCTGTCAGAAAGAGATGACCCTCTCTGTTTGCGGTGACATAGCCGCCGTTTTTCAAAAGTCCGATTGCCCTGCTGACACTCGGCTTTGAATAGCCCATATATTCACCGACATCTATTGAACGAACATAATTATTCTGCTGAGAAAGAATTAGAATCGTTTCCAGGTACATTTCACCTGATTCCTGCAAATGCACAAAAACACTTCCTTGTCTGATTATACTTTTATAATAATAACACAGTCACGGAAAGTTTGCAAGATAAATTTATTCTTTGTTCCCTCCATGGCAGCTTCCGCTCATTGGGCAGTTTGAACATCCGCAGCCGCAGGAGGATTGACCTTTTTTCTTGCCCTTGCGCATTGAGACAATAATCAGTGCCACAATCGCAATCACAACAGCAAGAACAACAATTGTACCGATATTATTTGAAAGCCATGCAAGCATAAAATCACCCAAACTTTATATATAGATATGGATTTCGTAAGGCAGTTATACCAACCGCCTTACGAAACCGGAACACAAATTATTTTGTTGTTACTTTTGCTTTTTCTGCTTTAATTGCTTTTTTCATCAGCTTTGTTTCTTTGCTCGGTCTGAACAACATAAAGAGCATGAATGCAAGAACAATCAGTGCAACAATGAAGCCGATGATGCTGCCGCTGCCGGTGAACATCTTGCCGAACTGGTTGATCATCAATGCTACAAGATAAGCAAAGCCGCACTGATATGCAATTGCAAACCATGTCCACTTTGCGCTGTT
>JAMPDR010000111.1 GCA_023665555.1 Ruminococcus sp. | reverse complement strand
GTCCCAAACAAATTTTTTCACTCTTTTTTCTGTCCATAATTCTTGACAATTTTCAAACTGTTTTCAATTATATGTGCTGTCTTTGTTGCGGTCATTGCACTTGCGGCGGTAAATTCATTTGTAGGCTGCAATTCTTATAGCAGCATATCAATTCCAAATGAATTTGAAACCGAAGAACAAATTGAAAAAGCCGAACAGGAATCAGTGAAATATTTTCCGGAATATATCATCAGCAATAATAAATATTCACTTGAACGTGAGAGCGTCAAAGGCGCAACATACATCAGCGGCTTAACAAGCAGCCACGGAGCAACTTATGAATTTGAGTACATAAAGACCTCTAGCCTGCTTTCCTACTTCAAAGCGTTTGTCGTCAAGGACATTCAGCCGTTCGACTTCATGAGTGAAGAAGATATGGAAAAAGTCATACTCGATGAAGAAAATATTGACGGAACAGACGTGTCTACATATCAACTGGACGACAGCTATATTTTCAGAATCAATGGCTTCGGCGATATTCTCTTTGTAACCGTGAGAAACACAAGACACATTGACACCGACATTGACACAATTAAAAAAGCTGCTGTCAAGCAATTCAACACTATACGTCAAAACGAAAAAGAACACACATTTGTGGGTGTAGCAGTGTAAAAAAAACATATAGGCTGTTCGAACTTAAACAGCCTATTATTTATTTAACAAAATTCAGCAAATATAGTTATATAAATCTCAGATGCAAAGATGCGTATTACTTCAGTTATGTGCATTCTACGTTGGAACTATGAGGATTCTTTTACGAATTACGCATTAATTTAACCGCAACCACCGTTATATCATCTGCATTTGTTTCATCGCTGCGAAGTTTTGCAAGCGATGAAATGTGTGCCGCAAGGTCATTCATGTTGTTGGTGCTCCATGCGAGAAGTTCATCACTTATCCAGCCGCAGTCACCCACTGTCACACCGTCGGAAACTAACAAAACGATATTACCCGCCTCAAGAACGGTTGTTTTGTGTGCAGGAATAATGTTGCGCAGTATACCTATTGGCATTGATGCCTCTTCCACAGTAGTGATTTCATTTCCGTGACGGATGAACGAAATCGCCGCACCCGCTTTGTAAAAATCCGCTTCCCCTGTGTATATATTAACACCGATTCCGTCAACTGTTGCAATGGATTCATCGGTAGATTTAACAATCAATGCACTGTTCACCATTCTGAGAGCACTTTCAAACGAAAATCCGCTTGCAATAAGTTTTTCCATGAGCGATGCCGTCATTGTTGCGTCAATCGCCGCACGTGAGCCTGTTCCCATACCATCGCTGATGATTGCATATTCAACTCCGCTCTGGTCAGTAACGGTTGCAATACTGTCACCGCAAACTTTGCTTTCCTTGTACGGCCGCTGGGCATAGCCGCAGTTAACCTTATAAACTGCATGTTCATTGAATATTATCGTCGTGCGCAGGTCGGCGGTGAGAATTTCAGGGCGTTCAAAACGTCTGCCTGTTGTAAACTCAAGAATCTGTTTCATTTTCCTTTGGTCGATGTTCTCATCATCGTCAACAACAATCGATTCAATCGTGATTCTGCTGTTCGGGTTGGTGTAATATCCGAGTGAATCAACATAAATGCCTGCATCCTGCAAAGCAGTTTTTATCGTACGTGATTTTGCCGCATCTTCAACCCTGCTGTTACCTATCTGCGTTGCAATCTCACCGAGGTATTGCGCCATACCCGAAAACTGATCCGACACAATATTGCGCATCTCCTTGACCTTCATTTTAGCAGCCATGCCGCCAACAAAATCGGTATAGTATTTTTCTATTTCCGCAAGCAACGCACCTTTTCTGATACAGCGCGATTCAATTCCTATCTTTTTATTTTCACCGCCTTGTATCCCCGCAAGCGTCATAATATCATACGCAGTTTCGTTAAAGCGTTTGTTCCAACAATCAACCTTTCGATTGCATCCGTAACACACATTTTGCTGCAACTTTGCAAACACTTTATTCACTTCGGGATTGATAACATTGTCGAGCCGCTCACTCACGCGCGAAACTATTGAGGACACTTCCCCCACTGTTTTTGCCGCTTTTTGAAGTGATGCACAAACCTTCCGATCCATCTGTTCATCGGAAATAAGTCCGCTGTTTTCGAGTGCGTTTTGCAGTTCGGTTATCCATTTTGACGGTATCACCGCATAGGCGGCCGCGGCGATTATCGTTTCAACAATGGTAAATATATTAATATTTTCAAATCCGTTAAGAATCGTGGCAATACTTGCAGTGACAGCAAATGAAAGTGCTGTCGTATATTGCCCGAGCGGAGCAAAAATTCCTGCAACCAATCCTCCAAGCGCAAAACAAGGAAAAAGATGATGTATAGACGGTGCAACAGAAAGAGCGATTCCGGCGCAAACACCTGCAACACTTGCGGCGGTGATACCTTTATACTGAGCGGCAAATATCACAACCATGGCGGCAATAATTCTGGCAGGAGCGATCGATCCAAGATTCAGCCCGGAAAAGCACATGAGAAACACACAGATGCAAAACACAATTGAAACATTGTCTTGCATTGAAAGCCGCCGTATGCCGATGCTTAATATCGGTACTTTCAGACTTTTCATCAGGAAATACGCCGCGCAAGCAGAGATTGCAGCCTCAGCAACTGTAAACAGAACAGAAATAAAATCAATTCCCGTAAATGCGGCGGTAGCAACTCCGGAACAGAGAATCGCACAAAACGAAACCGAAGCGCACACAAAGATACGGTCTGATGTTCCGAATCGTTTCAGCACAACCAGCTTGAACATTGCAACAATGAAAAGTGCCGCAAGATATCTGAGTGCGGTCTGCCAAGGAGATGAAACAAAATAACCTATAGCAGATCCAATAAGTCCTGCAAAGCAGTATTCAAAATCTATTCCTGCAAGAAAAGCGCATGCAAACGGTGACATGCTCCCCAAGGCATCAAGCTGAGCGAGCGAAAATCCAATCAGAGCGGTGGCAATCGGCTTCATCAACGGCATTATACCTTTTTCCTTAAGCTTGTCCGCCGATGTAGGCTTTTTTTTCAGTGTTGTTGTGTTCATCAGTAAATCCCTCCGAGCGATATTTACCGATATTATATGATTCCTATTTCAAAAATTCCGTCGAAATGCAGAAGGAAACACAAGTAATGCAATATAATGAATAATTCGTAATGTTTAATGCGTAATTGCGAATGAGATTGTACCTATCGTAAGATTCAGTCCGCAGAGAAGGCTAAGGCAGCTAAATTATGCTTCGCATGCTAAATTGCTCACTGCGTTCGTAGCTATTTCGTAGGGGTGCGGGTGTCCGGTGGACACCTTTGGGCATCGCCCAAAAGCACCGACCGAGGCGGCAGCCGAGAAACGACCCCATGTGGTCGACCTGAACTTTACCGTTTGCACTATTTTCAAATAAATGACAAATAAAAACAATCTACCAACAAGACTACAAGTAAAGACAGCCTACAAAGCCCCGGCTGTTTTTAATATCTATGGTTATGGTGAACAGACTTACCGTAGCCGAACGTATTTCGTCATTATTGT
>JAMPDR010000110.1 GCA_023665555.1 Ruminococcus sp. | reverse complement strand
TTCGTTTTTTGCGTTAAAAATGTTGCAAATTTACGTATTTTTTCCTTAAGTTGACAACATTGCTCTCAGAGGAAGGTGGCGAAAATGCGCAGCATTTTTGACGAAAGAAGTTTACAATCTAACCGTTTGCACAATCTTTAAGTTGGTTGCATTGCTGTTTTATTTTTTTAGTAAAGTTTTAAGTGGGAAAAGATTGCACGGACGCGCAATCTCACCGTTTCGTATACGCTGAAATTATTAGATGAAGCATAGATATTATTATATAGATACACAAAATTTTTAGGCTGTAGGCGGATGCGCAATGTGTGTCCCTGTAAAATTATTCTTTTTTCGCGTTAAATTTGTTGCAAATTTATAAAACAAAGATGCATTCTCGTAGGGTCGACCCTACGAAATCGTAACAATCTCCCTCTGCGGACTAAACATTAAGACCAAGTACAATCTTCCCCGCAATATGAGCCGTGCGCAAGCACCTGTAAAATATATCTTCTTTTTATAAAAGAAGATATAAATGTTGTTACTGTGAAAGCACCGCTTCAAGATAATTCACCGACTCTATCAGCTGTCTGTCATCGCTGAAATTTCTTTTGTAAAGTTCAACAATGCAGTTGCCGTCATAGTTCAGCTTTTTCATTTCGGCAAACAGCCGCTTGAAATCGAAGTTTCCGCCCAGCTTCGGCGGCAGACAGTCCTCTGTTGCAGAACAATCACTCAGGTGCAGGTGAACAATACTCTCGCCTACCGTTTCGATAAACCTGAACGGGTCAACCTTGGCTCTCCTTGCCTGCTTGACATCAAGCACCATTTTGAACCTGTCACCGAGAATGTTTTTCAGATACTGCATAAACTCCGGTGTCTGCCCAACATAGTCCACAACATTTTCGTGCGCAACCGTCACACCGTAATGCTCCGCAACCTCGCAGAAGCGGCCGAAACGCTCTGCATATTCCTCATGAGTAATATCCATATAAGTTTTTGAGCCGTGCATAACATAATACTTCGCGCCGATTACTGCCGCCGCTTCAAAAAAATGCTTGTATATTTCAAGACTGTCGTCATATCTTCGCCTGTATGCCGAAAAAATATTATATCCCTCGGCAAAGCACATGAACGGATGGAACGAAACTATATCCATCCCGTAATAATCCCTGATTTTGCAAAGTTCTTTCAGATAGTCCTTTTCAAGTTCGGAAAATGCATTGAAAAAAACTTCTGCGGTCTTTATGCCGACTTCTCCAAGCCTGACAAGCGATTTTTCCGTTTCAAGCGGATAAAAGCAAGAGGAGGATGCTCCGATTTTCATGTTGTGAAACTTCCTTTCAAGAATATCATACTACTTTTATATGCGGTATACCCTGTTATTTTTTCTCGGAACTTGCTTTCTGTTCATATTTTCCGCATATCCGATAACAAGGTTGCCGATACCCTCATATTCACCGTCCAAACCAAGACGAGCCAATATAGCTTTCCCCTCATCACTAGAGAACATTTCCTTTGCGCGGTGTATCCAGCAATTTCCGATACCCAGCGAATTTGCGGCAAGCATCATGTTGCCCATAACCAGACTGCCGTCATAGACAGCGGTTGATATCTCTTTCGGGCAGATAACACACAAAACAACAGGCGCACCGTAAAATGGATCATTTACTTTGGCAGGCAAATATTCAGCGTTCAAAGCAGACAGTTTATCGCGCATTTCTTTATCGGTAACAACGATGATTATCGGTGCTTGCTTTCCCATACCGCTGGCGGCATACAGACCTGCTTCAACGATCTGATCAATTATTTCATCGGACACCATGTCGGGTTTATAGCTTTTGCAGCTTCTTCTTGAAATTATATTTTCTGTCACATTATTCATAATAAGCACCTCACATAAAAGATATCAGTATTATATCACATTTTCTTACATAAATCTACGAAAGATTCCCTATGGAGTGAACAAATGCGGATTTATTGTTTTGAAATATACGCAATATAAAGCGCAAACAGTGCACATTTTTCCAAATCTATAAAATTAAGCGGCCGCTGAAAACGACCGCTGAAATTATATTTATTCTATTATGCACCGATGCCGACGAATCTAAGAAAGAACTTGAATATCTCACCAAAGATTGCAGGTGTCATGAAATCTGACGGATAAAATGCGATACTGCCGCAAAGGTCTTTGTAGAATACCGAACGTGTTGTATATGCTGAAACATCATTTTCATCAATTTCAAAAACACGAACAGATCTCTTGTCGCCGTTGCCGTATGCACGGAAACCTGTGCCGCCGTTGTAGCCGAGGATGATACCCTCATCGGTTTTGCCGACAAAGTTGTTTACATGGTCGTGAGCGAAGAAAGCGCCGATAATATCGCCTTTTTCAAGCCATGCTTCATACTGACCTGTTACGTGGTCAGCCATTTCAGAGCAAGGAGCCTCACCAAAGAGAGCATCTTCTGAAATGATATAGTCAGGATTGAGGTTATACCACTTATAGTCGTTAAGGCTGAAAACAGAATCTTTGTTGACTTCTGTCACTTTGACCTGCTTGAGGAACTGATAGATTTCCTTAACGGGAACATGCTGGAAAAGAAGTGACGGAACAACTTCACCGCCGTTTCCAGCTTTAAGTTCATCGCTCTTTTGTTTGTACCACTCAACCTGTTCGGGATATACACCTGTGTATCCGTTTGCAAGACCGCTCTTATTGTTTGAGTCCATGATGTAAACGTTCATAGCCATTTTGCTTCCGTCACTGCTCATGATCGGAAGATTGTATGTACCCGGATCACAGCCGTCAGTGCCGTTAATGCAGTATTCAAACTCTCTGAGAACAGCCATCTGATCTGCAATTGAAACAACATCTTCAAGGTCATGGTCATGGTTGCCGGGAGTTGCGGCAAACGGAACCTTTGCATCGTTGAGAATTTGGCCGAGTTCTCTGAGAGCCTGTTTAACCTTTTTCTCTGTTGCACCGATGAACATATCTGAAAGCATGTCGCCGGGGATAACAACGAGGTCAGGATTTTCAGCTTCAAGTGCAGCCTTGAGGAATTTTACGGTATTCTTGTTCATGTTGTTAACATCCTGAGTATCGTTGATCTGCATGATTTTGAACTTACCGTCTGAGTTAAACTGAAGTGATTTTGCTGAATCTGCGTCAGCGGCAAAAGCAACACTGCAAAGAGCAAACACCATTACCAGCGAGAGAATCAGGCTTAAAGCTTTTTTCATTTGAATATATCCTTCTTTCTTTGAAATAACAGGCAAAAAACTGCCTGCCGAAAATAAATATGGATAAAGTATAGCAGATTTCCAGTGAAAAAACAACCGCAACTTTTCGTTAACCTGACGAAAAAGTCTGCTGAGATTTGGTAAAAATGGACAGAGGTGCTTGCGCACGGCTCATATTGCGGGGAAGATTGGTGCTTGCGCACGGCTATGATGCGGGGAAGATTGCACCAGTTGAAAGATATCGTCCGCAAAAGAAGATACATCCCATAAGGGTCGCCCGGCAATGTCATTAGCTTAAAGAAAGAGACGTAAATTTGTAACGATTTCACGCAAAAAAGAATTATATTTGTAGGGGCGGTCATTGTGTCAAGAGTATGATAGTATACAGGAGAGAAAGATGATTGTATACACATTAC
>JAMPDR010000010.1 GCA_023665555.1 Ruminococcus sp. | reverse complement strand
ATTCTCTGCCTTATGGGAAGATTGCAATCATTGGCTTTTTAGGGAAGATATAAAATCAAACCGTGTAAACTTTTAGTTGAAACAAGATAGTAGGGAACGGCGTCCTTGACGTCCCGTGAATCAAACCAAGTTGTTGAATCTATCTTAAAATATAGAACTAACTTGTAGGGACGCCGCTTGCTGCGTCCGTGCAATCTTGCCGTTTTGTACACGCTGGAAAAATGCAACGAAACATAATTTCTATAATTAATAGATATGCAAAAATTGTCAGTCTGTCCACGGACGCGCAATGCGCGCCCCTACAAAATTATTCTTTTTTATAAGAAAATGTTAAAAATTCGACTCTTTGCTTAAGACATTGTTGTGTGGGAGTCCAAATTAGGTATAGATTAACAATCAACATGGTTCAAAACAGTTAGGTTGCAGGGCACCACATTGGATTGTACATTTAAATTTGAACATGTACAATAGGCGAGGTTTTGCGGACGCAGCGAGCGGCGTCCCTACAGGATTATTCCTATTATTCAAATTACAACCAAATAATAATTTTAGTGAATATTATTCACTCTGATAAGATGAACATACCACACAGCACAAAAAGCACAAATTTTATGTAACCTTTTTCAATTTTGAAAAACATAAACACTTCACATATTTTTTGTGTTATTTGTGCTGTTGCAGATTATAACCCAAAAAACATTTATTATCTTAACACAGCGATTGTTTCTTAAGTTAATGCCATTTCTCCGCGGATGAACGATTAGAATCTGCCGACAATTTCACCGCGACCACCGTTCCTCACTCCTAACTCCTCATTCCTCATTAAATAAACTACCTTTGCGGACTGCATCTTTCGGTTTGTACAATCTTCCCCGCAATATGCTCCGTACGCAGTACCGCAAGTACCGCTCAATTTTGATTGTTACGAAAATTTGTATGAGTTTTGTATTAGATTTTAAAAATTAAAGAATTAAGTTCAAAATTCAAAAAAACGATTGTATTTTTGACAGAAAGATGTTAAGATATACACAATACGATCAATGCGTGCTGTGTTGGTCGACGGTAGTTGAAAATCTTCAATCAACTGCTTGAAATTTATTTTATTAGGAGGAATACCTATGAAAAAAACAGCAAAAGCGCTGGTCACATTGTTCTTTTGCCTGAGTATTCTTTGCGCAACATTAGTTCCTGCTTTCGCAGCAAGTGTTGGACAAGTTAAGAATCTTAAGGTGACAAACATCACATATAACAGCGCCAAACTTACATGGTCAAAAATCTCAAGTGCATCAAAATATGTTATTGAGAGGCAAAACGGTAAGAACTGGAAAGAAGTTGCAACCGTCAAAAAAGACGTTACTTCTTACACAGTTTCAAAACTTACAACAGGCACAACCTATAAGTACCGCGTATACGCTAAAAACGTATGGGGTCAAAAAGGTTCTGCCAGTTCAACCGTAAGCGTTAAACCTATGCCTGTTAAAGTAACAGGTCTTAAGGCGGCAACAATAACCAATAACTCCATAAAGCTTACGTGGACAAAGGTCGCAGGCGCAACGGGTTATCAGGTTCAGAAATATGATGCATCTAAGAAAAAATGGGTTAAACTGGCTATCGTTAAAACAAATTCTTACACGGCATCAAAGCTGAAAATCAACACAACATATAAATATCGTGTTGCAGCATACAGAACCGTAAGTAAGAAAGACCTCTACGGTGCATATTCAGCAACTCTTTCAGCTAAAACTGCTCTCGGAAAGGTAACAGGTGTCAAGGCTTCAGTTGTATCGCCGACATCAATCAAACTGACTTGGTCAAAAGTTACAAATGCAACAGGATATTATGTTGAAAGATATGACAGTTCAAGTAAAAAGTGGGTCAGCGTTAAGAAAGATATTAAGGCAACAAATTACACTATCTCAAAACTTACACCGAACACCACTTACAAATATCGCGTTAAGGCATATGTTGTAATAAGCAAAAAAACTTACACAGGTGCTGAATCTTCAGCAGTTTCTGTTAAGCCTGCACTTGGACAGGTTGCAAACGTTAAGGCTGCAATCGCATCAGGTACATCTGTTAAACTGACATGGAACAAACTCGCAAACGCAAACGGCTACTATGTTCAGCAGCTTAACGGCAAAGATTGGAAGAATGTTAAAACCATCACAGCCAACGGCACTGTAACTTATACCGTTCCTAATCTTACACCGAACACCACCTATAAGTTCCGTGTTGTCGGATACATCACAGTAAACAAAACCGCATATAAAGGAACTGCATCTGCAGAAGTTTCTGCAAGCCTTAAAATTGCAACTCCGTCGGCTGTTAAACTCGATGGCTCTGCAACATACAACACCCTCAAATTCACTTGGGGAACAGTTAAGAATGTTAACGGCTATCGCTTTGAATACTACAAAGACGGCAAGTGGGTGACAAAAGATCTCACAACAAACTCTATCACAGTAACAGGTCTTGCTCCCAACACAAGCTATCAGGCAAGAGTACGTGCATTTGTAAACTCAAATGCAGGCACAAAGTATTCTGCTTACACAGCAACACTTACAACCAAGACTTCCGCTTTGGCTGTACCGTCAGGATTTGAAGCTTCATCAACATCAAACAACAGCATTTCACTTAAATGGAACAAATCTGCAAATGCAAGCGGATATGAAGTTCAGCAGAATGTAAACGGTTCATGGAAATCACTCGGCACAACAACTAATACAACCTATTCCGTTTCAGGTCTTGCAGCTTCAACTGCTTATAAGTTCAAAGTTCGTGCATTCGTCACAATCGACAACAAACCATATTATTCAAACTTCACAGCTGAGAAAAATATTGCAACAGTAAATCCGCTTGAAAACATCAGCACACGCAGTATTACAGACAATTCTCTGTATCTGTCATGGTATCCTGTTAAAGGTATAACAGGTTATAACATTTATGTATATAACACTGTATCTAAGCAGTATGAGCCGATTAAAACTGTTCAGCAGACTGATGCAGATTATTCAATTGAGGCTATGATTTCAAATCTCACACCGTCAAATGCTTATAAATACGTTGTTGAACCGTATATCGAATCAGCAGACGGAACAAGAGCGGTAGGTGCAAAGAGCGAACCGGTTGATGTATCAACAAAACCGCAATACTACACAACCACAGTTCCGACAATCAATAACTCTTTGTATTACTATCTCACACGTACCGACACACCAAGAACCATTGCATATTCACGCACAACTACTATATCGTTCCAGATCAAGGATCCGAATGACGCAACCGCAAATGCTGAAACAGTAAATGACAGCAAGGTCACAGTTTCACTCAGCGGAAACACAGTTAAGGTTTCATGGACAGCTGTTCAGGGCGCAACAAAATACATTGTTCAGTCAAGAACAAACGGTAACAAAGGTAACTGGGTTGATGAAATTAAAACCAACAGCACAAGTGCTACTCTCTATCTCGCTCCAAACACCTCATTTGAAATTAGAGTCCTCACCTGCGATGACAAATATCAGGTTTACGGTTACACCGGAAACAACAGTCAGGATAATATTTATACAGAGCGTGTAACAGTTAAGGAACTTCCGATTTCAACAAGTGCTGTTAAAACAATCAAAACAAATGCTGCACCCAAATTTGATACATCAAAAAATGACAGCATGACATTGTATACCCTTATGCTCACTCAGGCAATCAACAACACAAAGGCTGAACAGAGCAAGGTTAAGTTAGACAGCAGTTATAATATGCAGGCAAAGATTGATGGATTCACTTTCAATGGCAAAGAATATAAAACATTTAAACTCCTTCTTAAGGCTATCAGTTTCATTTTCGGCATCGATTTAGATTTAGATGATGAAGAAATGTTGGAAGATATGAATGAGTCATCGAAGTTCTCAGGCACATTCACAAACGGCATGTGCTCATCAATCAACGACAAAAATAACTATGTAGTTGACTATCTCAACAAAGCAATTACCCCCGAAGCAAATTCCGCATATCTTTATAACGCATATGATGTCAACAACTTCTCAAAGAAAGTTAAGAGCATCAGCTATAAAGAAAATTCAAACGGAACAAAAACAATCACAATCACACTTCCTACTGAATCCGTTAAGAACGCCAGCGGTTCAACTCCTGTACATGACGGTCTTGCACAAGGTGCAACTGGCATCATCAGTAGCTTCAGCGGCGGCGGATTGGAAATCAATAACATCACCGTCGGTGAAACAACAATCACAGCTGTCATTAACAAGAACTACACTCTTGATAGTCTTAAGATGAATTCAAATCTCAAAATGGGTGCTGAATACTCAG
The DNA here is from genome assembly GCA_023665555.1 of Ruminococcus sp. Taxonomy (GTDB): domain Bacteria; phylum Bacillota; class Clostridia; order Oscillospirales; family Acutalibacteraceae; genus UBA6857. The sequence goes on along the minus strand of JAMPDR010000010.1, from coordinate 39,080 downwards.
GTGCATTAGATGACAAGTCTGTTAGTTTCGGTGCTAACATGAGTTGCACAATCGACAGTGACTGCAAATTTACTCGCTGAAATCATTAACTAATTACTAAGGGATACTTAACCGTATCCCTTATGTATTGAATAACTGAAAGGAACTTCGGGCATGAATCAAAAGAAAATTTTTCAGATAATAGCAATTGCGGTTGCGGCACTTTGGATAGCCTGCATTGTGACGGTTATCAGCGTTAAGGTTGAAAGAAAACGTCACCCTGACCCTGTCACCCTGCCCGATTTAACAACTTCTGCGCCGCCGACTGCATTCGCTCCCGCAACAACCAACGCACCAACAACAGAACCATCCGCGCAGATTACAATTGACGGAAACAACGTTGTAACATCTGCACAAGTCGGCGACCCTCAGTGGCTGATTGATCAAAAAGAATCGGAAAAAGTTTCCGAAGCGCTTGCAAGTATTCCGAAAACAAAAACAGAAATTGTCGGCGCATATATCACAGCGGTCAACAACCTCAAAGAGGAGAAAAGATTTACTCTTGTTAAAACTGATAAGCTTAATGTTGCAATTGATGAAATGAACCCATCAAATATAAAGACTATTGTAACAACAATCATCAATAATAACACAAAGGATGAACCTGTTACCTATCGCTTTGCCAACGGCATTGATGCGGCAAACACGGCAGATTCAAAATCACCGAACCAGGTCATTGCACCGTACAGTGAAAGTGCATCACTTGATGAAAGCCTTGTAAAATCCGCAACGGCGAAAAAAGTAGGCTCAAACGGCAGCTATAAAATCACAATCAAACTCGGCAAGCAGAATCAGACCCTTGACAAAGCCGCAAAGGGATATTCAACAGTTATGCAAACAATTGCAGTTGACGAATTTATGCCGTCAAACGCATCAATTTCAAAAATGAACATCACCTATAACAACGGCACAATTGAAGCAACAATTGACAACGAGGGCAGACTTACTTCAATCAAGCATTTTCTTGAAGTGACAGAAGCAACAGGTTCGGGTAAATATTTACTCGCAAATGTTGAACTGAAAATGCATGGTGACTACACAGGCACATATGAAATAAGTTATTAAAAAATATGTTTTTATTGACTTTGTAAAATTGTGAGTGTATAATAGATACATGTATTGAATACGGAGGTTATTGAAATGGAAAATTTTAAGAAGGTTTTAAAGGTTCTTGCAATTATTTCAGCTGTTGTTGCAGCAATTGCAGGCATTTATGTTGCAGTTACAAAACTCATTGAAAAGAAGAACGCTAAAGACGCAGACAGCAGAGAAAATTATGTTTCATGCTCATGCTTCGATGCTGACTTTATTTCAGAGTCAACAGTAGCATAATCAAATTGAATCAATAAGCAATCCGCTCATCATTATTCGATGGGCGGACTTTTGTTTTAATTAGGAATTAGGAGTTAAGGTCACGGATAAAGCCATAAACATATTTCAATCATTCGTCCGCGAAAATAAGCTACAAATAACGGTCAGAGAGTTATTATAATAGCAAGTTACAAAATATCCACTATCCATACTTTGCGGTTGTGAAACTGACAGTTTACACTATCTTCCCCGCAACCTTCGTTCCTAACTCCTAACTCCTAACTCCTCATTCCTTATTTATACTCCTTCTTACTTAAATTTCTCTTTCAGCTGTTCAAACTTTTCAACAAGCCAAAACCTAACCTCGTATTTCGGGTCGGATTCCACCAATTTCAATTCATCCTCACTCATAACATCATCAAGTTTAACATTCTCACCGGCGGCAGGCAGACACAATGGCGGAAACATCACACACCACCAATTTTTACCGCTGCCCTCACCTATTACCACTCTCACAGCATCATATTCCCCGGCAGGCAAGGTGACATCACCGTATGTCTTTGTCGGGAATCTGCTTTTGCCAACCTCTACCGAAACCGAATAATCATAACCACTGCGATTGATTTCTTCCTGCGCGGCATTTCGCAAAAGTTCAATGTTGCTTATGATTACACTCTCGGCTGATTGCTTAGTCTGACTTGCACCGAAAATAGATTTCCCCTCTTCAAGAACGCAATCGCGAACTTTCAGTTTTAGTAGCTGATCATCGAAACTATCGGAATTTGCAATCACATGCAGGCGAAGAACCTCTTGTCTTATGTTTTTACAGTCGCCCTCAAAATCTGCCATGCTTAAGATTACAGCAATAATAAAAGCAAAAAATGCCGCCGTTTCAAAAAGTTTCACTTTCATATGTAATACCTCGATCCTTGTATAATTAGGAATTAGGAGTGAGGAATTAGGAGTTAAGGTCGCGGATAAAGCCATAAACATATTTCAATCATTCGTCCGCGAAAATAAGCTACAAATAACGGTCAGAGAGTTATTATAATAGCAAGCTACAAAATATCCGCTATCCATACTTTGCGGTTGTGAAACTGACAGTTTGCACTATCTTCCCCGCAACCTTTCGTTCCTAACTCCTCACTCCTAATTTTCAAAAGCTCCTCATTCCTAATTCATAATTATTCTTGGTGTACATTCAACTTTTTATTCAATTGCCAATGTAAAAAAATCACAACATAAACGCACGGGATTGACAGCAGAAACCACCACAGACTAAATTGCGGACAAATCTGTCCGAGGATATTGCCGGGAAGTGATGAATAGTCCCACACATTCATCTTGAAAATTAAATTCACGGTTACACCAACAAGAAATTCCGTAAAAGTGATAATAAGAGCGCCTATAATACCTCTGAGGACAAAGCTTCTTGTTTTAACAGCAAGGTTCATAAAATAAAGCAATACGAAAACAACACCGCCTGTCAGTGTCATTGTCCAATGCGTATAGCCCCTATAAAGCACTTCGATAAGACTATACATAAAACTGCCGATGCAAAATATTATCACATATTCAATTATCCTTCTTTTTCTGACGGTTGTCATGTTCTCACCTTTCCGATTGAATTAATAAGTAAAATCTCCGCTTAACACTATGATAAAAAATTTCATCTAAATAAACACTAAATAAATCGCGACATGATCAGCACATCGCATTTTATCATCGTTTACCTAACAATTATTCTGTCAGCCGAAGCGATTTATATTATAGGAAGTAAATGCAATTTGATAAATATAAATACATATTTTAAAAATTTTTGTTATAGTCTTGACAAATCACGGCATAATGAATAATATCTATATATTAAAGCAATACAGAATCATCATTCTGTTCACAGGAAAGGAGTGAATATGCTTGGATACATTCGAAAACGTTTGCGACATCGTAAGTTCAAGATTTGAACTTAACGAAATCAAACTTGAACATGAAACTTCTTGGGAGGAAATCGGTGCTGACAGCATTGATCTTGTTGACCTTGTAACTGAAATTGAAGATGAATTTGAAATCAGTATACCCGATGAGGAGTTTGAAAACCTCAAAACAATCGGAGATCTTGCTGAGTTGGTTGATCAACTGATGATATAAGCAAAAAGTAAACACCACTATAAGCGACACAATTTTAAATGTGTCGCTGAATTTTTTCATTTACCGAGAGATTTATCGGTAATTTGTAACATTTAAGTAAACTTAATCAAAATTTATATTGCAATCGTTGAAATTTTCATATAAAAGTGCTATAATACCATTGAAAATACAGTACTAGGCATATTTGTGCAGCCGAATATATAATACCCTCGCGTTGAAATCTGCAGTGTTGAATTACGTGGGGTTTTGCTTTTTACATTTTGCCGCACAAACGACACTTAGTGAGAGGAGAACTTATGAAGAAATACGACATTATCATCGCAGGCGCATCAACAACGGGAAGTTGGTTCGCAAAACAAATGGCAGAACGTGGATTCAGCGTTCTTGTTATTGAAAAGCAGAAAAGAGAAAACATTTCAAGAAACTATGACATCTTCCACATGGGGAAAAAGGAGATGGAAAAGTTCGGCTTTCCGATACCCGAAAAGACCGACAAAGATTATGCTTTTGAATTCGTAGGCGGCGCTTCATATTCCGCATACGGCAACTATCCTAAACCGTCATATACTGAGGTTGTCGGCATGCACAAGCATGACTACATTTTAAGGCTCAATGACGATGCAGTAAAAGCAGGTGCAGAACTGATATACGATGCGCCGTTCAAAGATTTCATCTACGACGAAAAAGGCAGAATCATCGGTGCGCAATATGTAACTGAGGACGGCGAACAGTCAGCATATGCAAAAATCGTTGCTGACTGCACAGGTATACCGTCAGCGGCAAGAACAAAACTCCCCGACGGATACGGAGTTGAAAACTTTGTGATATCGCCGAGAGATATGTTTTACGTTATTCTCTACTATGTAATCTATCCCGAAGGACACGAAAAGGTCATACATACAGATTCATATCTGCAATATAAAGCATGGTCAGCACCTCAGGCAAACGAAAAAGGCGGTATCTTAGGTGTCGGAGCAAACCTCAGCTTTGAATATGCCGAAGAGATGTTCAAAGAATTCCAAAAGAATGTTCCGTGGTGCGAATACGAAATTGAACACATTGAAAAAGGCGGAACACCTTATCGCAGACCGCCCTACTCTTTCGTTTCAGACGGCTTCATCGCAATGGGCGACGCAGCATGTCTGACTAAGCCGAACAACGGCGAAGGCTGTACATCAGCATTATATCAGGCAAAAATTGCGGTTGACGTAATCACCGATGCACTTCGCGGCGGCGGATACATTACCAAGGCTCGTCTTTGGAAAATCAACAAGGAATATATCGAGGTTCAAGGCAAGGCTTTCGCTTCACTAATGGCAACCCTCATCGGTGCGGCGGTGATAAACTGCACCGAGAATGAATATTTCTTTGAGCATGACATCATCTTCAGCAAAAAGACATTTGCAGGCATCAGCGGCGGTATTTCATTTTCCGCAGGTGACATTGCAAAAATGGCGAAGGACATTGCAAAAGGTATTGCAACAAAGAAAATCAGACCATCTACCCTTGCCCGTGTTGTGGGCGCGGCAAAGAACGGTGCACTGATAAAATCGCACTATTCAAAATTCCCAAGCACACCCGAACATTTTGATGAATGGTGTGCCGAGGCTGACAAAATTTGGAAAAAGGTCGGCTCAATGGCAGACAACTGCGACGAAGAGATCATTGCAAGGATTGAAAAGAGAAAGGCCGTGCAGGCTCAATAAAAAACATAAAATCACCTTATCCGCATTGGATAGGGTGATTTTTTTGAAAGTATGCGGGGAAGGCTATGCTAATCTTACGGTTGCCGTCCGCAGAGGTGGGATTGATGTTATCCTGTATAGATATATTTTGTTTTTATCGTGATAAAAATAATACGACACTGCTATTGATTTTTTGTTTGATATGTGGTAGATTATTCTTGCGACATAAATTTCATATACCTGCTAAAGAATGTCTTTGGAAAAAGTGCATTCTCTGATTTACTATATATTTCTTTAGTGGGTAAAATTTGTGTCGCAGCAAATGAGAGGCATTTTTCAGTGCGTTTCATTTGGGGGCGCACTTTTTATTTTGCCTTTTGCGTATGACGTCTAACCGCATGGAGAGAAAATAAGGAGTTCGTTAATTTAAATTTTGGAGGTAAAAAGTAATGAAAAAAACATCGAAGAAAATTTTATCATGTGTTTTGGCTGTTGTGATGTTGGTTTGTGCTATGCCAATGACTGGTATTGAACTGACTGCAAGTGCGGCTTCAACAGGTAAATGGGGCGATAATGTATATTGGACTCTTGATGATGGTATTTTAACTTTTAGCGGAGAAGGTCCAATGCGAGATGGTCGTTCTGTAGGATTTGCAGATGATTTTTCTCCGTTTAGAGGAGATAATAATATCAAGAGTGTAATCATTGGAGATGGTATAACAAGAATAGGTTCTCGTACTTTTAGCAGTTGCAGCAATTTATCCAGTGTAGAGATCCCAGACAGTGTTACCTCAATAGGTGAATGGGCTTTTAGTGGATGTAAATCGTTAACAAGTATATCCATACCTGATAGTGTGGTAACAATTGAAGCGTATGGATTTAATGAATGTACAGGCCTTAAGCATGCAATACTTCCAAGTCGCATAAAAAGTATATCATCTGATATGTTCAAAGATTGTACCAGTCTTGAATCAGTATTTATTCCTGCAAGTGTTAAAAGTGTAATTTGGTTTGCATTTGATGGTTGTTCAAGCCTTAAAGACGTCTATTATCCCGGTTCTGAAGAGCAATGGAATCAAATTAAGATAGACTATCCTGTTTATAACCAACCTTTAATGAATGCAGATAAGCATTTTAATTGCAACTTTATTATAAATGGTATATTTAATGCATATACAACCTTTACGAATATTAACATCACGCATGGAACAAATACCTTTGTTGATAACGTCACCATTGACAATGAGCAATATAAAATTAAAGCTGGCTTATTAAGCAAAGAACAAGCGGCTGCGATAATAGGCAGACCTGTTATTGCGGTTATTGAAAAATCAGAGATTATTGATATAAAGGTTGTTGACAATTTAAAAGTAGATGTAGAGCCGTCACTTGATCTTGACAATATTATATATGAAGATGGAAAATATAAAGATGGTAAAGATGAAGCCGTAAAAGGCTGCGTTAAAGTTAGTGCTAAAGCCCATTTAAGCAAACAGATCAACGCTATCGGAAGTTTGGTAGATTTTATAAAACGAAACAATGCTTTTGATTGCGAAATAGAGAGCGTAACGCTTACTTCTTCAAGTGACCAATTGAAATTTAAAGATTCAAGTAAGTGGATTTTTTCGACAAATAAAAGTATAACAATTAAACCCAAAAATGCAGTTTTGAAAATCGGTGAGTGGTTTTCTGTTGCTGATTTTACCATGGAAATGTCTGACAAACATAAGATGACTGAAAAAACAGAAGATATCAATATTTTCTGCACAGTGAAATATAAACTTAACGGTCAAAGTCTTGAAAGCAGCACCATGGGAACAATTCAACTTATTAATAATGACTATATGGAAGAGTCAACTAAAGATGTTAATAAAGCTGTTAAAGAACTTAATAAACTCACAAACACCGTTACTCTCGACACAAGTTCATTTTGGAATGAACAATTGACACCGGAGCAAAGAAATGCAATCGGAGATTCGTTGCTTTATATGGTTGCACTTTCTGCAAGTGACAAATCAGTTTTTGAAAAATCACTGGATAAGAAAATTATAGATGCAGTTTTTAGTATTGACACTAACCTGCTTGGAGTAAAAAGCGGTTCAGTTTCTGTAACGGTGGAAGTGAAAACAAAGAACTATGGTAAACTTATAGTAATGTTCACTTGTGATTACCAAAATTATGGATTAGCTGGAAACTCTTATGCTTTTAACGGCGATATTTCTTATGATATAATTGGTGGAAATATGGCTAACAAAGTTCCGAAAAAAAGCGGCTCATGCGGAGCGCTTTATGGTGCTAATGTGAAAGCTTTTGCAGATACTATAACAGATATTGCAATCAATGAGATTAAAAGTTCATATAATACAGCATGGGGAAACGATGTAAACAAAGCTGTTGATATTATTTTCGGCGAAACTATGAATAAAATCCTTAAGCAATCAAAATACAATTCTGTTTCAGGCTTGGTTTGGAAGTCAATCATAACTCCGGCAACCGGAGTTGAAATCAAATGTCCTGTTGATGTTTATGTATATAACAGCAATGATGAACTTGTTGCATATGTTGAAAATGATGTTGCAGTTTCAAATGATGAAAATGTTGTTGCTTCTGCCAAAGGTCATGAAAAATCATTTATACTGTTTGATGATACATATCGTTTGGAATATATTGCTACGTGTAAAGGACAAATGACTGTTGAAGTAAATGAATACGGAACATCGGTTGATTTACTTTCAACACAAACAGTTACTGAAGTTCCGCTGGAACTTGGAGAAACATATATTCAAAATGTTGATACAAACGTTTTAAACGAGCATGATTATACTTTAACATCATCGAAAGGTAATACCTTTAAACTTGAAGAAACTTATGACGGTTTCCATACTCACGAGGTTCGCTCAGATTGGAAAGATGTTCCTGCAACATGTACAGAAAATGGCTATAAATATGCTTTCTGCTCAATCTGCAATGATTGGTTCAAGGAAGATACCGATTCTGCACTCGGCCACACCTACGCAACAACCACCACTCAACCCGAATGCACAAAAGAGGGCGAAAAGGTCTACACCTGCTCAGTCTGCGGTGACACATATACTGAACCAATCCCTGCCACAGGACACACCGACAACAACAACGACGGTAAATGCGATGTTTGCGATTCTGACATTGGAACATCTGACCCATCAGACACCTGTGACCACATCTGTCACAAGGGTGGTTTTGTAGGATTCATCTACAAGATAGTTCGTCTGTTCTGGAAGTTGTTCGGAATCAACAAGACTTGCTCTTGCGGTGTAGCACACTATTAATTGATTATACACATCCCATAGAAAAACAGCTGCGGTGATTTGTTGCTTTTTCCTTTTTGAATTTTATAAGCAGAAATATCGGAAACATAACCACCGATATCATTGCAAATTAAATGAACGGAAAAAGGAAAGCCTCGATATAGCTTTCCTTTTTCCACACAAATTGAGCCATCAAACCTCTGACAGTGCAGATGAGCAAAATAATCGTGACGGCATAAACAACCCCACACTCATCTGCCTTTGCCTTTGATAGCCTCGCCGAACGGCATATTGCCGCTTTGCATTTTATATTCTAACATCGGACGTGTCAGACCGAGATATCTCGCCGCAATCGCAATCGGCACACGCTCATATGCCAATATTTCTTCATCCATTGGCGCTGGCGCAGTTGATTTGTTCATATTTTCATCTCCTTTTTCTTTTTTCTTGGCGGCACGAATGGTAGAAAGAACAAGGTTGATGTTCTGTTCAGTGCCGGTCTTGTAGGCAACAATACTGTTATCAAATAAATCTCTGATGACAGATAAGTATAGTGTACTTTGTGATGTCTTGATGTAAGAAATATCTGTAACCCACTTTTGATTAGGTCAGCTTCCTTTAGTTTTACCATCTCTTCTTCGTACATTGAAACTCGTCTATAACGTCTTGACATAAAATTTCCTCCTATGATAGATATTTCTATTCTACCATAGGAGGGGATTTTTTTCTATTATCCGTTTTTACTGGTCTTGTTAGTATGATGGACAGTAACAGATACGGTCAACTGAGAATTCCATCAATAATTCACCCTGCAACAACACCCTTAATAAAACCCACCAGACCTGCCAACAGTCCAAACACAAGCAGACCTGCAATCAAAGCCAAAATTATGCAAGCAATGACAAAGATAATCGTGTACAAAACGCTTGCCGCTTTTTCTTTTTTGAATTTTATAAGCAGAAATATCGGCAATAGTATCAGCGATACCATTACAAAAATGATGAACGGATACATGAAAGCCTCGATGAAGCTTTCCTTTTTCCACACAAACTGAGCCATCAAACCTCTGACAGTGCAGATGAGCAAAACAATCACAACAGCATAAACAACTCCGTGCTTTTTAGCGTCTTTATCAAAGTTATGAAAAAACACCCATTTCCACATGTTTCCTAAAACTTCAAGTTCAAACTGTGCATAGTCTTTGCAAAAATCAATAAACTTTTCGCCGTCATGCTCACGGTTTTCAATCACTTCAAGATAGTGATCCTCGTTAAAGGTTTCAATTCTCTCATCGTTTTGCGAAATCATCTGACAAACCTTTAACGCTCCGTTAAGTTCTTCAATCTGCTCTTTGATTGATTCAACACTGTTATCAGCCGCTTCCTGCAATGTCAGTGTTCCGTCAAAAATTTCTTTGATGTCCCGAACGGATATACCGAGTTTGCGGAAAACAATTATTCTTTTAAGCCTTGCAATATCCTCTTCGCTGTAATCGCGATAGCCGTTGGATTTCCTTTCGGGTGATATCAAACCCTCTTTTTCATAGAATCTGACGTTGGCTCTTGAAAGGTCAAGCAAGGCTTCGACTTCATTTATTTTCATTTTATGTCACCTCTAAGGCTACTATAAACTATAAACCAACTTTACAGTCAAGCGTTTTTCTGATTTTCTTCAAAAAAATTCGTCAAATCTTCCATTTTTTCAATTGCAAACTCATATTCACCGCTGACTCTGCCCTTTTCGCCATAGTCGCAAAAAATAACTTCGTTGGTGCTGTAAAGAATTGCGGCACTTCTTTTTGTGCCTTTTTTCATCGGATATTTAAGTGCAAGTGCATGTTTCACCTTTCGCAGATTTTCATCCTTAACCTGCAAGCACTTTGGAATAATTCCCGATGAATTGCCTGCGATTCTGTCCGTTATCATCATATCTCTCAGTACCATCTTATCAACATTTTCATAGCACGAGAAGAATTCATAAATCCATTTCGTGTATAGATCCAGCGGTGGTCTTTCTATATTCTTATCTTTAACACAAATTGCGAAGTCGCTGAAAATATCAAAGGCTGTTTTCTTCGTGCAGGTTTGCAGATATTTCACTGTGCGGCGGAAACGCCCGCTGTTATATACGCGCTCAAACGCATCTTCAAAAAGATGCAAAAAGTCAAGTTCCTGCTTACTTATCCATGGTGTTGAAATCACTTCATATGGCGGTTCGGTGCTGTATTCGCACGGAAAATTTTCCTTATTTGTTTCCATACATGAACCATAAAGGATTTTCAAAAAGCCGAGTTGCAGCATGTTTGCACCAAGTTCAAACGCGAGGTTGAAACTCTGCTTGAATGATGCCAAATCTTCATGCGGCAAACCTGCAATCAAGTCAATATGTATGTGACAATTGCCGAACGACACCAGCTTTTTTATGTTGCGGCAAAGTCTGTCGAGATTCGTTTTTCGGTTTATTGCTTCAAGCGTTTTGCTGTTGAAACTTTGTATTCCTGCCTCAAACTGAACCGAGCCGCACGGCATTGAAGATATCAGCAACAGCAGTTCATCATCAAGAATATCAGCGGCAATTTCAAAGTGGAAACAGACATCGTCCGCAATCGCAGAGCCGTAATTTTCTTTGATGAAAATCAGAATTTCAGAAGCACGCTTTTTGCTGCAATTGAAAGTGCGGTCAACAAACTTAATTGTTTTTGCACCCGACTGAGCCAAAAGTAACATCTCTTTTTTTACACGATCAAGTTCAAAAAATCGAACAGTTCTGTCCGTTCCCGAAAGGCAGAAGGCACAATGATACGGGCAGCCGCGACTGCTTTCAATATAAGCAATTCTGCCGCCGAGCGCATCGAAATATTCCTTGCAGTAGGGCGACACGGTGTGCTGTGCTGTCTGATAATCACCTATGACAAGTCTGTCCTCTGCTCTCATTGAAACTGTATTCTTCTCCGGTAGTTCACCTTCTGCGAGCGATTTAACAAGCCTTGCAAAAGCAAAATCACCCTCACCTGCCAGCACATAATCAACAAAGCTGTTTTCATCAAGAATATCACGCTGATTAAAACTCACCTCAGGGCCTCCGAGAATAATTTTCACATTCGGCATGGCTGTTTTGATCTGATTTGCCGTTTCAAGCACATAACGGATATTCCAGATATAGCAACAAAAACCGACAGCGTCGGGTCTTTTATCAAGCAAACGCTTAACCACGGCTTGCATTTTTTCATTTATCGTTCCCTCAACAACCTGAGCATCGACTAAATCATCACAAAGTTCTTTGACTCCCGAAAGCAGACACCACGGTGCAAGAGATGAATGAATGTATTTTGAGTTGATACAACAGATTAGTGCAGTATATTTTTGCATATGGGATCTCCTTTCAGAAAAAATTAGGAATTTGGAGTGAGAAGTTGCTACGCAGAAGTAATAAGGAACAGTGAAGAAGTAAGGTCAAGGATTAAAAATATTCAACTTTTACGTTTTAGTCCGCGAAAACAAATTATATATAACGGTTAGAAAGTTATTATAATAACTTTCTATAAAACAACTGCTATCTGCCTTAGCGGTTAAAACCTTACGGTTGTTACTTCTTCGACCCAATTGGTTAGGTTTCACTCATGTAAAAACCGCCGATGATTTCTCAACGACGGTTTATCAGATAAATCGGTTATATGGCAGGCGTAGCACTCTCCTGCATCTCTCGGAATTTCTTCCTGTCGTTACCATCGGCGTGTGGTCGCTACGAACTTTACCACCTCATATAGCCTAATCATATCCTATGTTCATTATAAACGTTTTATACTATTTTGTCAACCTTATATAAACCGGTTGATCATTTCTCAATCTTTGTTCAAACCGTTTATCGCTTTCTTTGATTGCCGTTATTATAGAGTTTTTATAGTTGGGATTATCGCCTTCAACCGCTAATTTTATCACCAAATTTACCGCAGAGCCATCATTTTCCGTTTTTTCAACAAGTCTAGTAATTTTCATGAATTCCCTTTGCGTACTATTTCTTTTGTCAGCCAACAAGCCACCACGCAACCGTTCCTCACTCCTTATTCCTCATTAATTAAGTCCTTCCAGCACCGCAATAGCATCTTCAAAATCGCTTGCATCCTTCTTTCTTGAAAGTAGCTTCATGATGGTTGCATAAATGCCTTCTTTCTCGATATCTTTTTCTTTGCCTTTATTTTTCTCTTCGGCTTTTTCAGCCTCTTTCTTTGCCTTGTATTCTTCATAGCCGAATTTCACCGCCGACAAAAATTCCTCTTCGGTGTATATTTCAAGTCGCGGAATCTGCATTTCATAAGCTAAATCTTCAAGCTGCGAAACCGTTTCACCACCAAAGCGTCTTACCATGTTTCTATAGGTTTTCGGCTCAAAGTAATAGATTTTTCCAAGCAAATAAGAAAAAGCCTTTTTCGCATCAAGGTAACCCATCTTTATTCGCTTTTCAATCATATCATTGTCAAAATCAAATGCCGCACCAAGATCGTCAATGTTGTAAGGTCTTATGTAAACTATCTGCGAATTGATGAGGTCAAGGCTGTGATTGACACCTTTGATACTTGAAATGTCAACAACAACAAGTCGGTTATAACCGTTTTTCTTAAGCACACTGACAGGGATATTATCATAAATTCCGCCGTCAAGGAAGTGTTCACCCTCCGGTCCAATGTTGTTTGCAAGAGGAATGTTGGATGATGCCAGCAGATAATCAACAAGAGCACCCTGCGGAATATCATCAATAAAAAGTTCAAGTGGATTGACCCCCTGTGTCATTTGTACAGTCACAATTGCAAGAGGTATACCGCTCTTCCTAACCTTTTCTTCATCTATATAATCTTTCAGAAAATCATTAACAGGCGAAGCATCAAAGCCTTTATTTTTCATGAACTCTTTGAAAAGCACACCCCAATTCTTCCTGCTGAACAAGTTTTCAGGGTCGGGCAAAGGCTCTTCGGTTTTCACACCCTTGTCAATTGAAGCTATATTCCAAAATTCAACCGCATTTTTATAATCATCGGCAGCAATAAATGCGCCGTTTATAGAACCGATAGACACACCTGAAACCGCCTCAAATGTAACACCGATTTCACGCATTGCTTTCCATGCGCCGATTTGATAAGCACCCTTTGCACCTCCGCCGGCAAGTACAAGTCCATATGGTTTCATAAGTCAATATCCTTTCTATAAGTAATCATTTTAATTCTATTAATGTACGTTAAATAAAATGAGGAGCATATACAATGAGAAATTAGAAGTTAAGGTCGCGAGTAAAACTGCAATAAAATTCATCATTTGTCCGCGAAAATAAATTAGATATAGCTGTCAGAGATTTATTATAATAGAAACTTAAAAATCAACTTCTTTCTATCTTCGCGGTTGCTAAACTGATGATTGGTAAAAATCTCCCCGTGACATTCATTCCTCACTACTCATTCCTAATTATTTTGTGCTCCTAATCAAACATAATCTCCGCAATAACACTGTTTGACAGCAAAAAGCCTTTTTCGGTCAGACTAATACTTTCATCGTTCACTTGCACTAAACCGAACTTTTGCAATTTTTTCGCACGATTTATATATTTATCGGGCATAACTTTACCGAAACGATTGAAATATTCGCTTTTAACAATACCATCTTTCAGACGCAGTCTAAGCATGATATATTCCTCTTCATCGCCGCCCGTTCCATCATTTTCAGGTTCATCACCGCTGATAAATGAACCTATATCACGCTTATAATAAAATCGTTTTCCATCGATGAATGAATGTGCCGACGGACCTATTCCGAGATATTCCTCACAGTTCCAATATTTCACGTTGTGCCTGCTTTCATAGCCGGGAACAGCAAAATTTGAAATTTCATATTGCATGAACCCTGCATCTTTGAGCCGCTCAATAGCACGGTAATACATATCACAAACTGTATCCTCATCCGGAAAGTGTAACTTGTTCTGATTTTTATAAAGCGGTGTGCTCTCTTCAATCTTTAACATATATGCGCTGACATGCTTAACTTTGCTTCTGATGATAAAATCAAGACTTTCATCGAGTGTCTGTATCGTCTGTGACGGTATGCCGAGCATCAGGTCAAGCGAAATATTCGTTATACCGTGCTTTTTAGCAAGTGCTATTGCTGTTTCAGTCTGAACACAATCAGATCTTCTTCCGAGTTGTTTTCTTTCACTGTTCACCGCAGACTGAACACCCATTGAGATACGGTTAACTCCTGCTTCGCTCAGCAAAAACATCAAGTTATCAGTTACAGATGAGGGATTGCACTCGACTGTGATTTCACAGTCAGAGTCAATATCAAAGCACTCATAAATCTTCTTGATTATGGCACTGATTTTCTCACCACCGAAAAATGATGGTGTACCTCCGCCGAAATAGATACTGTCAAAACTACCGCTGACTCTTCTGCCCCACTTTTCAACAGACGAAAGGACAGCCGAAAGATAGCTGTCCGTTTCTTTTTCTGCGGGAACAAAGGAATAAAAATCACAGTAGTCACACTTTGAAGAGCAAAACGGAATGTGAATATAAAGTCCTTTTTTCATGTTTGTATACACTTTCTGTTAGTGAGGAGTGAGGAGTTATGGTCGCGGATAAAACCAACAACAATTTTAAATCACTCGTCCGCGAAAATAAATTTTATTCGGCAGTTAGAGATTTATTATAATAACAAGCTATAAAATAGCTGCTATCTATCTTTGCGGTTAAAAAACTAACGTTGCCAATATCTTCCCCGCATCCCTCGTTCCTCACTCCTAATTCCTCATTACTAATTAATTTAGTTGTCCTCCAACTTAAGCACCGCCATAAATGCCTCTTGCGGAACTTCAACAGTACCGAACTGACGCATACGTTTCTTACCCTCTTTTTGCTTTTCAAGCAGCTTTTTCTTTCGTGTGATGTCGCCGCCGTAGCATTTAGCAAGAACGTCTTTTCTCATGGCTCTGATTGTTTCTCTTGCAATAACCTTACTGCCGATTGCAATCTGAATCGGAATTTCAAACATTTGTCTTGGAATATTCTCTTTCAGTCGCTCTGCAATCTTTCTTGCTCTGGGCATAGCCTTTTCTGAATGGATAATAAAGCTGAGAGCGTCAATAATATCGCCATTGAGCAAAACATCTATCTTCTGCAAATTTGAACGGCGGTATTCTGCAATTTCATAGTCAAATGATGCATAACCTCTTGTTCTTGATTTGAGAACATCAAAGAAATCATAAATTATCTCATTGAGCGGCAATTCATAATGTATGTCAACTCTGTCCGAAGAAATATACGTCATGTCTTTGAATATGCCGCGTCTGTCCTGACACAGATCCATGATTGCGCCAACATAATCTTTCGGTGCATAGACATGTGCATTTGTAACAGGCTCTTCGGAAAAATCTATATCAGCAGGGTCGGGATAATGAGTTGGATTATCAACCTCAACAACAGAACCGTCACGCAAATGGATTTTGTAAATAACACTCGGAACAGTTGTAACAAGGTCTAAGTTGTATTCCCTCTCCAGTCTTTCCTGGATAATTTCAAGGTGCAAAAGACCTAAAAATCCGCATCTGAAACCAAAACCGAGTGCGCCTGATGTTTCAGGTTCATAAGAAAGAGAGGCATCGTTAAGCTGCAATTTTTCAAGTGCATCGCGCAGTGCCTCATAGTCTGCACCGTCGGCAGGATAAACGCCGCAGAACACCATGGGATTTACCTTACGGTATCCGGGAAGAGGCTCTTCAGCAGGACATTCAACTTTAGTGACAGTATCACCGACCTTTGCATCACGAACCGTTTTGATTGATGCAGTGATATAGCCTACCTCACCTGCCGTAAGTTCAGCACATGGTTCAAGGCTTGTTGCCCTCATGTAGCCAACTTCAACAACAGTAAACTCCGCCCCTGTTGCCATCATTCTCATGGTTTCTCCTGCTTTGAGAGTACCCTCCATAACTCTGACATAAACTATAACACCTTTGTAGTTATCATAAACCGAATCGAAAATCAGTGCACGCAGCGGAGCATCATCATTAGCTTCCGGAGCAGGGATATCCGCAACTATGCGTTCAAGAACTTGACCGACATTTTCGCCTGTCTTAGCCGAGACTCTCGGTGCATTCGAGCAGTCAAGTCCGATAACATCTTCAACCTCAGCCGCAACACGTTCGGGATCCGCGGCCGGCAAGTCGATTTTATTAATAACAGGCACAAGTTCAAGATCATGATCAAGTGCAAGATATGTATTGGCAAGAGTCTGTGCCTCAATGCCCTGTGATGCGTCAATGATGAGCACTGCACCTTCGCAGGCTGCAAGCGAACGTGAAACCTCATAGTTAAAGTCAACGTGACCCGGAGTGTCAATAAGATTCAGCTCATATTCCTGACCGTCGTTTGCTTTATAGTTAAGTTTAACGGCATGCGCCTTAATTGTGATTCCTCTTTCACGTTCAAGGTCCATATCATCAAGCAGCTGCTGAGTCATGTCACGTGATGCAACAGAATCGGTAAGTTCAAGCAATCTGTCTGCAAGGGTTGACTTACCGTGGTCAATATGTGCAATAATGGAAAAATTTCGTATATTCTCTTTTGGTACTGCCAAAAAATCACCTCATTTTATCTGTAAGCCTGATGTGCGTATCAGGACACATTAGTCCAATATAATATGTAGTCATTTTAACACAAAATTCTCAATTTGACAAGGGATTTGAGTAGGAATAAAAAAGCACCCATTATATTGGATGCTTAGAGTAAGCTTTATGGAATAATAAAATAGTAAATTCATTTTTCAATAGACATCACCAATTCTGCTGCGGTTTTGAATCCCATTTTAAAAGCTATTCTACGTTCTACGTCTGAATAAATCTGAAGTTTTATTTGTATATCATTATATAAATCAGGTTGCTCTTTTTTCAGGAAAGAAATAGAATCTTTTAAATTCTTAAGTGCTTCATACTCGTCTGTTGTAGGTACAGGTGGGTTGGAATCGTTATTAAAGTAAATCATGTCATAAACCTTATCAATATCCATTATTAATGACTCCTTTTTGAACAAATAAAAAGTGTGCGCAAGCCGAAACCGCACACACTAAAAATGCACGACTTCTTTTGCTACCAGACAAAATTAAATAACCACCACACAAGAAATGAGGAAGTTGAAGTCAGCATTTTTAACAATAAAAATGCTCACCTCTTGTGAAGGTTATATTAAATTTTGTCTGGTGCTTTTATTATAGCAGATGTTAGCTTTATCTGCAAGCATATTTATTAAATAAAAAGTGCAACTACTATTATTTAAATTAACAATCTGCCCGCTGACTGCCATTTACCTCTGCGGATTGAATCTTGCCGATAGTACAAACCCAAAACGCATCATATCCGTACGCAAGTACTTCCTAATTATAACAAAGCCGCAGACATTTCTGCCTGCGACATTATTCACTGTTACCTATTACTCTTTCGCTGTTTCTTTACTTTCAACCACACTCAAGTCCATTTTTGTCAGTCCCTTACAGCCGACTATTCCGACCACGGTGAACAATATGATAAATGCATGAACTATGATGTCGATCCATTGATCCTGCGCGAATACGGCGAAGTGGTTTGAAAAGTCACCCCAAAGCAAAAACACTGTGTCGATACCGTAAAGCACAAGACATGCATAAAGCCACTTACCGTTTTTCTGTGAGAGCACAACAGCCACCGCAAGCACCGCAATGAATAAGACAATCAGCGTGACGGCAATCGGTTGCGACAACGAAACTTCATACGGTGCAAAGAATCCTGCGCTCTTAATCAGAAATTCAACAACGTAAGTGCAAAACCAAAAGTCAAGATTACCCGAAATTGCAGCCCTCACAATATAAACCAGCGTCAGAACAAGCGCGATTGCCATTGCACCCTGAGCGGATTTTATATAGGTTCTGTATTTCTTTTCAATCTCACTGCTGTTCATTTGTTACCTCTGCTGACTGATATGTTGGCTCTGCCATGTTAACTGATTCCTTGTCATAAAGAGAAGTATACTTATCTTGATAGTAGTTTTCGGGACGGCAATCAAAACTTCCGTCAGGATTAACTTCAATAACCGTGCATCCTCTCTGTGCACCTTGCTTATAGATGCCCGGATATGCAAGATAGTCAACGCTCATGCCATATGTAAGTCGGATACCCTTATAGTTAATTGAAGCGTTGTTATAATGGTCATGTCCGAAGAACACACCTTTTGTGCTACCCTTTTCAAGCATTGTTTCAAAAAGCTCATCCTCGTGAATACCGCAGTAAATTCCCTGGCCTGATTCACCGATACCGCCATATACAAGCTTTGTATCTTCAGTGTCCTTATAGCCGTTTGCAACATATTCATTCCATGCTGTTTTCTGTTCGCTCATAGGAATGTGGAAGAAAGCAAGAGATTTGATATCTGACTTTTCGTCTGAGTTCATCTGCTTGTAAATCTTGTCATTTTCAGCATTCAACTTATCAAGTGTTTCAGAATACCATTTAATCTGATTTTCATGTATGTTGTCATATTTCCACATGATTCCGAAATAGTCACCATCAATATATGAGTGGCTATCGAAAGTGAAAAGTGACTGTGTAATGATACCATCAGAGTTTTTAACGTTAATAACCTGATTGCCTGCACCGTCAACGTTTTCATCGCCCTGTTTGAACAGGCAATATTTTAAGCCGCTGTTCTCATAGTAGTCACCGATCTGCTCACGGGTGTAATAACTGTATAGTTCGGTATCGTGGTTGCCCATTGCCATTGTCCAATAAACACCAAGCTGCTCCATCAATGCAGCAAAAATCTTTGCTGATGATTTATTGTTGAATGTACCTGCCTGGAACGGTACAGGATATGAAACGTCACCTGTTACAATAACAAGGTCGGGTTTTTCAGCTGTCACCATTGCCGCAACTGCATTGATTGCCATGCTGTCTTTCTTAAGGCACATCCAACCGCCACCGATATGTACGTCAGTGAGTTGAAGCACTTTAAGCTGTCTGTCAGTTGTGAAGGTCCAATTACCGTCGGCATCTTTTTCCGGAACTATTACGTCCTCTTTCACAACAGGTTCAAATGATTTTGCCTTATTCATTGTTGCCTTATTTCCGAAAACTGTCACAAGTGTTGTGATTGCAACAAAAACAATAATCACGCAAAGGATGACCCCCAAAACCTTAAGGAATACCTTGCCTCTTTTTTTCTTCGGTTTATCCGAAGTTTCAACTGTAGTCTTTTCTTTCTTGCTCATAATGTTTGTACGGTTTTCACCGTGACTCCTTTCTGTTTTCTTCTTTCATGAAACTATAATTAATATAGGATGGGCACCATGAGTTAATTATAGTTTCCTTTATTATCTTTCATCATCAATCGATGATTACTCGCACATTTATACCTGCACTTTCGCAGGATTTTGTCAATGTATCAATTTCATTTTTCATCTGCTCAATTGTTGACTCACCATCAAAACCAACCGAAACATATGCCGTGGTTTCTGTTTCACTTTCAACAGAATATGTTATTTTTGAAACCTCACATCTTTTCATTTTTTCAACTGACTTTTCAACAATATTGCGCTTTTGTTCAGGAACAAAATTGATAACACCAAAAAGATTTGATTTAATAAGTTTAATTGCCGAAATGATAATAATAACACTAATGATAAGTCCTGCAAACGCGTCAATCATGAAATCGGTGTACTGCGTTGCAACAAACGACACAAGCGTTACAGAAGTGACAAAGAAATCCATAAGACTGTCTGCCTGCATAACTCTGATAACTGCTGAATTGTTCTTTTTAGCCTTAAGTCTAAGGACGAAAAACATCAACAGCTTTATCATCGCAGTGAGCGTAATCATTGCAAAATATTTTGTTGTGAACCATATCGGTGTGGGATACATGAATCTTTCAAGTGAAGAATAAGCAAAACTGATGCCCACAACGGCAACGATTACGGAAAGCCCAAGAGAAAGCAGCTGTTCAATTTTGCCGCACAAATAGTCAGTACCCTTTCTCATAAGTTTGATTGAAATTGCCATACAGCCAATGCTGACAACGCAAGAAAGGCTATCTGCAAGGTTGTTTATTGCATCGGAAAAAATACTGATACTGTTTGCTGACAGGCTGACATAAAGTTTAACGAAAAACAGCAGCAAATTGAGCACTGCCGCAACACAGCAGATATTTATAACACCCTTTTCCCGTTTCATCATCTCACCTGCCTTATGGCATGATTATATCACACCATAACGAATCTTTCAATAATAAAGTTTATAAGCCGTAACTTACAGACAAATTTGCCTGTGAACGCAGCGACTTTCTCTGCGGACTCCAACTTCTGTCAGGCACAATCTCCCCTGCAATTACGCATTAAGCATTACGAATTACGCATTGCGACTAAAACTCACTCGTCCCAACTGTACTTCGTCAGCTTTCCCTCCCATTGGAGTTCGGGATAACCCCACTGACGAAGAACTTCATAAACACCGATTGCAACCGTGTTTGAAAGGTTAAGACTTCTCGCCTCATCTCTCATCGGCAGACGCACACACGATTTTTCATTCGCTTTCAGCAAGGCTTCCGGAAGTCCTGCATCTTCTCTGCCGAAAACAAGATATGCATTATCAGGATAAACAGCATCGGAATGTATATGTCTGCCCTTGGTTGTGAAATAGAAAAACTGACCGTCTTTATTTTTTTCAAAGAAATCATCAAGCGACTCATAATATGTAATATCAAGCAAATACCAATAATCGAGTCCCGCACGTTTGAGTTTTTTATCGTCAACTCTGAATCCCATCGGTTCAACAAGATGAAGTTTTACTCCTGTTGCGGCGCAGGTTCTTGCAATGTTACCCGTATTTTGAGGTATCTGAGGTTCAACAAGAACTATATTTAATTGCGGCATAAAAAATCCATCACCTTTCCGCCTACTACCTTATAAATAAAAGTTTATATATTATGTACAATAATACCCCATTAAGAATTTTTTTGATTCCGTTATGCCAATATGAAGTATTTTTTGTGAAATGAGCACTGTCTTTACACCCTGTGTTATTAGAGATGCCACAATATGCAGACAAAACAACAGCACATTTCGTTTACATATTATTAACAATATAGTGTTATAATTAAATATATAGCATTTTATAAGATGATTTGTAATGATGCGATACTCGCGTACCGGTGCTTGTGCAGTACCGCAAGTACCGCATTAATTAACTTTTTGGAGAGCATCATGGAACTTATTACTCTTGAAAACGGACTGAGACTTATTACTCATAAGCGTGACGATTTACGCTCTGCCACTCTCGGCATTTGGGTTGCAAGCGGTTCACGCAACGAAACCGAAGAAAACAACGGCATTTCGCATTTCATTGAACACATTGTTTTCAAAGGCTCAAAAAAGCGCTCTGCTTTTGAAATTGCGGAGGGGATGGATAGAATCGGTGCATCAGTGAACGCATACACCACCAAGGAATATACCTTTTTCTATACACGTGCACTTGATTATCAGATACTTTCGGCGGCAGATATTCTATTTGACATGATTAAGAATCCGCGCCTTGATGAGAATGATATCGAAACAGAAAAAGGTGTTATCGCCGAAGAGATTGCCATGTGTGAAGATGATCCGTCAGATGTTTGCTTTGAATTGAACGAAAATGTCATATTCGAAGGCGACCCACTTTCACTTCAAATACTCGGTTCTAAAGAAAGTATCTATTCTTTTCGAAAAGAGAATTTTAAAAATCACATAAAGCGGTATTATGTACCCGAACGAACAGTTATCGGCATCTCCGGTAATTTTGATGAGGCGGCAATGCTTGAAAAAATCAAGGAATATTTCTCTGCCGATGCAAATACAGGCAACCCCATTGAAAACAAAAAAGTTCCGTTCAAACCTGCTTTCACACTTAAGAAACGCGGCTTTGAACAAACACATATAGCAATATCATTCGATGGTGTTGGAATTGAGCATGAAGATCTGTATGCGATTCAGGTTTGCTTGTTCATTCTCGGCACGGGAAGTTCATCTCGGCTCAATCAACGAATCCGTGAGCAGCTTGGTTTGGTTTATGACATCAGCGCATGGATGGGACGATATCTCGGTGGCGGATACATTGCAATATCAATGAGTCTTTCACCTGATTCCGAAGAAGCCGCGCTCAGAGAAACCTGCGAAATTATCAGGAATCTTGCTTCTTCCATCACTGAAGCAGAACTTGCCACCGCAAAGGAAAAATTGATAGCAAGTCTTATCATGAGCCGCGAACAGCCGCAATCACAGCTTTCCTCATTTGGATATACGCAACTGATGCTTTCAAAATTCATTGATGATGATTCAATTATTAATGGTATCAGGGCGATTACACTTGAGCAAACCAAAGCTACCGCAGAAAAATATCTTAAACTTGAAAACGCGGCTTTCACTGCGGTTGGTAAAGTTAAAAACAAAAAGTTCTATAAAGATATAATCAGATAAACGATTGTACAAACAGAAAGGAAAAAGTAAAACCGAAATGAATACTTTTCAGAATTCAAAGCGAATAGTTATCAAGGTGGGAACATCCACCCTTACATATGAAACAGGTAAAATGAACATCCGGCGCATGATCAAACTTTGCAGTGTTCTTTCTGATCTTCACAACAGCGGTATTGACATTGTGCTTGTCACCTCCGGTGCAATCGGTGTCGGTGTGGGCAAACTCGGACTTTCTGAAAGGCCGCACGACATTCCGGGCAGGCAGGCCGCGGCAACAGTCGGTCAGTGTGAACTGATGTTTATGTATGACAAATTCTTCGGCGAATACGGTCAAAAGGTAGGTCAGCTTCTTGTTACAAAAAGCGACTTTGAAAATGAAGAACGCAGAACAAACCTCACAAACACTTTCGAAAAACTGTTCGAATACGGTGCTATTCCTGTTGTCAACGAAAATGACAGCGTTGCTACGGAGGAAATCGTTTACGGCGACAACGACAGCCTTTCTGCAATTGTTGCAACTTTAATCAATGCCGACGGTTTAGTTATCCTGACGGATATCGACGGCCTGTTTGATTCAAATCCCATGGAAAATCCGGAAGCAAGGCTTATACCTGTTATTGACAAAATTGACGACAGCATCATCGCACTTGCAGGCGGCGCAGGCTCAAACAGAGGTACGGGCGGTATGGTGACAAAAATTCATGCGGCAAAAATTGCCAACGATGCCGGTATCCCGACAGTTGTTATGAACGGTTCTGCACCGCAGGATATATATAAACTGATTGACGGACGTCAGATAGGCACAATATTCAATGTATAAATTAAATGAACAGGAGTGGTCCGAATGGAAAATACAGTAAACAATGAAGTCAAAGCAACTCTTATCGATCTCGGAAAAAAAGCAAAAACTGCTGAACGCATTCTCATGACGGCAGGCACAAACGCAAAAAATGCGGCGCTTGAACTCATCGCTTCGGCACTGACTGAAAACGCATCATATATAATCGAAAAAAACAAAGAGGATATTACTGCTGCAAAAGCCGGCGGAATGTCGGAATCTATGGTCGACCGTCTTAGTCTTGATGAAAACCGAATCAATGGAATTGCAGACGCAGTCAGAAAAATTATTACACTTGATGATCCTGTAGGTAAAGTCATAAACGGCAGTAAGCGCCCCAACGGACTGATGATTGAAAAAGTTACCGTTCCGCTCGGTGTTATTGCTGTTATCTTTGAGGCAAGACCGAACGTAACCGCAGACGCAGCCGCACTTTGTCTGAAATCAGGCAATGCTGTTATTCTTCGCGGCGGAAAAGAAGCATTCCATTCAAACAAAGCAATTGTTGACACAATGAGAAGTGCAGTTGAAAAGGCAGGACTTCCTGCTGACTGTATTCAGCTTGTTGAAAATACCACACGTGAGAGCGCAAATGAACTGATGAAAATGAACGATTATGTTGACGTACTGATTCCGAGAGGCGGCTCAGGACTAATTAAAGCATGTGTTCAAAATGCAACTGTTCCTGTAATTGAAACAGGCACAGGCAACTGCCATGTTTATGTTGATGAATATGCTGACCTTGATATGGCGGCTGAAATCATATACAATGCAAAAGTTTCGCGCCCGTCTGTTTGTAACGCATGCGAAAGTCTTGTTATTCACCGCGCGGTTGCAAAAAAAGTTCTTCCGATGATCAAAGCAAAACTTGATACGGCAAACGTTATTATCCATGCCGATGAAGAGGCTGCAAAAATAATCGAAAACACCGTTCCGGCAACAGAAGATGACTTCGGCAGAGAATACCTCGGATATGAAATCAGCGTTAAAATAGTTAGCAGCATTGACGAAGCAATCGAACATATATCGAAATACACCACCGGTCACAGCGAGTGTATCGTTACCGAAAATTATAGCAACAGCAGAAATTTCACCTCCTGTGTTGACGCTGCTGCGGTTTATGTCAATGCATCAACAAGATTCACTGACGGCGGCGAGTTCGGTTTCGGCGCTGAAATAGGAATTTCAACCCAAAAACTTCACACAAGAGGTCCGCTCGGTCTGCCCGAACTCACAACTGTTAAATACATCATAAACGGTAACGGACAGATTAGGTAAATTACGATCTAACTCGGTGCTCCGGTCGTGCCGTCAGAAAATTCGTCAGATTAGGCAGAATTGACGCAGTCATACTTTCGTATTTCAAGAAAATTCTGTGCGATATAACACTCTATGCAAGCGTGCAGTGTGTCCTCAGTGTTTAAGTGTTTAATTAAGTAATTGACAAATATTTTATGATATGCTAACATAAAATTTATTCAGATTCCAAAGCGGGAGGTTACTCAATGGAAGAGAAAAAATCACGCAAAGCCGTAAATTACATAGTCGGTATCATTGTTATTGCACTTGTGATCATCGGATTGATAAGCACTGTTAACTTCTTCGCAGGAAGAGTTAAAGATGCCACAGACAACACGGCTCAACTGCGTGAATATGAAAGTTTTATTGCGCCCGTTATCATGAATGACCCTGATACCTTTGATGATGTTTCAAAAGCTGACCTTTCACAGCTGACTGCAATTTCCATCTGGTCCATTCTCAATGATAATGTTGACCCGGATAAATATGATTACACTGACGAAGGTATGCTTATGCCGCAAAAAGAGGTTGAAACAAGGTTCACCAAACTTTTCGGCAGTGATGTTAAGCTGACACATTCCACAGCTGACGGCGGCGGAATTGAGTTCAAATACAGTGAGAAAAAGCAGTGCTATATTATTCCAATCACGGGCATCACGCCAATCTATACCCCTAAGGTGCTTGAAGCGAAAGAAAAAAGCAACTCTGTCATTCTCACAGTCGGCTACCTTGCAAGCGAAGACTGGACTCAGGATGAACATGGAAACATGGTTTCGCCGGAACCTGCAAAATATGTTCGCGTGACACTCAGAAAAGGCAGCGACAGCAACTACTATGTCAGTGCTATTCAGGCAGAAACAACAAAATAAAAACGTTTTATATTGCCAACGGAACATAAATATGGTATTATTTAAAACACTGATAAAAATACAGGAGATGATCAATTATGAATATCTGGCATGATATTTCACCGAAGAGAATTAAAGCTGACCGTTTCTATGCGGTAATAGAAATTTCAAAAGGCGGAAAAAACAAATATGAACTTGACAAAGCAACAGGTATGCTGAAACTTGACAGGGTTCTTTTCACTTCAACCCACTACCCTGCTAACTACGGCTTCATACCGAGAACTTATGCCAGCGACAATGACCCACTTGACGTTCTTGTCCTTTGCAGCGAGCAGATTCACCCGATGACAATCGTAGAGTGTAAGCCTATCGGCGTTTTGAGAATGGTTGACGACGGAATGTCTGATTCAAAAATTATTGCCGTTCCCATCAACGACCCAAATTACAACTCATATGAGGACGTGTCAATGCTCCCGACGCACAGATTTGATGAAATCAAGCATTTCTTCGAGGTATATAAAACTCTTGAACACGATAAAATTACAACCGTTGCAGAAATCAGCGGTGCTGAAGAGGCACGTGAAGTTATTGCAACATGCATTGACAGATACATAGAATTTTATCAGAGATAAACAAACTTCAAACAAAAAAGTTCACGGAAATTCGGTTTCGTGAACTTTTTCTTTTTTTATGAGAAATGATGCGGGGATGGTTTGTGGTTATTGTAAGATATCGTCCGCATAATATAAATTGGAGGTAATAAGCAATATGGAATAGTGAAGAGGTACGCGGGTCAGGTTAGACTTAAATTTAAGATATCGTCCGCGTATTTTAGCATGATGCACTTTTAGCTTGTCCTTGTGCCGGACGGGCACTTACTTTTTGTGAAATTACAAAAAGTAAGCAAAAAGAATTTTCTGACGTACGCAAAAACAACGAAAAATCGCAAGCGATTTTCCGTCGAATTTGCTATAGGTAAATTAGTACTAAACCCCATGTCCTTTGGACGCCGTACAATAATGACGAAATACGATCGGCTACAGTAGGACTGTTCACCATAACCATAGAGATTCAAAACAGAGGGGGCTTTGTCGGCCGTCTTTATCTATAGTCTTATTGGTAGATTGTTTTTAATTATTATTCTGTTTTTAGCTTAAGTATAACTTTATTTTGCGGATGAGAAGTTAAGACAGCAGATATTTTATCCGCGACCACCGTTCCTCACGCCTAACTCCTCATTCCTAATTTTTCTTCCTTTGCGGACTATGCCTTTCAACAGGCACAAGCTCACCCGCAATTACGCATTAAGCATTACGAATTACGCATTAAATTCGTTTCATCCGCCTCAACATATTTAGCAATAAACTCATCCAGTTTAGCTTCATACTTTTCAGTACCGATAACATAGCTTTGTGCATGGTCTGCGCCGTCAATAATCATCATGTCTTTTTCTGCACTGCCGCAAGCTGAATAAACAAGGTATATCATGTGTGTCGGAACAAAATCATCTTCACTGCCATGAACAAACAACATCGGCACTTTTGCATTTTTAACACTTTCAAGTGCGTTTGTTTCCTTAAAATCATATCCTGCTTTGTGCTTGTTGATCATATTCACCATTTCAAGCAACGGATGCGGCGGAACTTTAAGACTCTTAAGTTTATATTCAAATTCATCCCACGCACTTGTGTAACCGCAATCAGAAACGATCATTTTAACATTTTCGCTCAAGCCGGGATTACCGCTCATAAGCATAACAGTTGCCGCACCCATGGAAATACCGTGAACGATGATTTTGATATCCTTGCCGAAATTTTCTGTCATGAAATTGAGCCACTTAAGTCCGTCGGTATGTTCGTAATATCCGAAACCAATATACTTGCCGTCACTTTCGCCGGCGGCAACATGGTCAACCAAAAACACGTTGAACCCTTTACGAAGATAATAATGAGCAAGACCGCTGTATTCTCTTCTGCCTTCGCTTCTGTATCCGTGGGCGCAGAAAACATAAACGTCAGACGGCTTTTCGGGCCGCATCAAATAAGCAGTCAAAGTCGGACCGTTATCAGATGCCATGTAATACCTTTCATAACCATGATTTTCAAGTCGGCTGCGGTTTTCATCAACAACGGCTCTTGATGCTGTCATATCTGCACCTGCAACCTTATCAGCAAACTTTTCGGGAACTTTCCACTTTCTGTCAACAAGCAGATTATCAATAACATTCAGAAGTCCGTAAACACCTGCCGCAGCACCAACAGCGCCAAGTGCAAGTTTTGTTAATTTCTTCATAATTTATCAATCCTTTCTGGCATCGCCTGCCGCTTTCTCTGCGGAGGAAAACTTATGACTGTACGCAGGCCTGAGCGCATATGCATCAACAGACAAAAAACTCTTCGATGCCTTTTAATAATTTTAGCATAATAAAGAACTAAGAGCAACACAAAATAAAAAATTTAATAAATTCACATAAAGACACATAGCCCCGTTACATATAGTAACGGGGACATTCATGTTACATTGATCAAACTCACCAAGAGATTAATCTTCATCCTCAGTATTGTCGCTCCTTTTGAAGATGGAGAGCAACTTCATGATAAAGTCAATCAGTTTCTGAATGAAATCCATACTGCTGATCCTCCCATAAACAAACTTAAATCACTTTTTACGTAATCTACGATCACCATTGATTTTCACAATTACATTATATATAAATTTTCTGAACATGTCAACAATTTATTCAAAAAATTTTAACTTTTAAAAAACATTTACAAAACAATTCGATATTTTTTATACAGATTGAGTTTCTTTTATCTTTTTTCGAATTTTGCCGAATTCCTTTGACTCTTTATTTTCTTCGGAAACAGCTTCTTCATCCATAGCATCTTCTGTCTGCATCGGTTCATCTTCCAATTCACTCACGGTATCTTTCTCAAACAATTCATTTTCTGGTGAACAAATGTCAACCGCTTTTGAAAGAACATGCAACATAACAGTTTTGTGTGAACCGCCGTATTCGCCGTCAAGTGTCCAGTCAACAGCTTTTGGAGATGTTATTTTAACACTTCTCGTTTTAAGGAAAATAATCTGTTCGCCGTCATACTGCTGCTTAACAATTTTGCTGAAAGCAACGGGAACATCGAAGAAATTCAATTTTTTAACAAGCAAAACTTCAAAATATCCATCATTGAGTCTGACATCATCAACGCTGAACTTGAACAGTCCTGCAACCGATGTTGAGTTTGAAATCGAGCCGAACATGAAATCATCTTCAATAACTCCGCCGTCATGCTCAATTTTCATGTGAACAGGTTTAAGTGTACCCCAGTCACGGATGCCGTTGAGAAGATAAGCGGCATGACCAATACGGTTTTTCCACTTCTGGCTTGTTTGATAAGAAGCTCTTGTGAACGCACCGAACGAGGCAACATATGAGAAATATCTGTTATTGAAAAGTCCGATATCATAGCTGTTTGTGTGGCCCGCCATGATAAGGTCGGTTGCCTTTTTGATATCGTTGGGAATTCCGAGAGTAGATGCAAGGTCGTTCGTTGAACCTGACGGAATATATCCTATAGGAACACGATTCGGCATTTCCATAACACCGTTGATGGTTTCGTTTAAAGTGCCGTCACCGCCGCAGCAAACAACAATGTCTTTTCCCTCATAGTTTTTCTTAACAATATTGGTTGCGTCGCCCTGACAGGTTGTTGTGTGAATTGAAAATTCATAATCATTATTTGAAAATTTGTTAACAATATCAAATGTACCTGCTCTTGATTTCGTTCTTCCGGCGCAGGGATTAACAATCAATAAAACTTTTCGCTTGTTGTTTTCCATATCAATCACCATAAAACGCACCGTTCGCAACTTTACGATGCATTAGCCTCTCCGTAAAATGTTTTACATTATTATCTTATCATTAACAAATTGTAATGTCAAATTAAAGATTAATTTAATGTTAAAATATCGGCTTAAAATTTACTTTAACACGTATATAATTAGGAATTAGAAGTGAGGAATGAGGAGTTAATGTCGCGGATAAAATAGCAACAATTTTTAAATTGTTAGATCGCGAAAATAAATTACACATAACGGTTAGAGAATTATTATAATAACAGCCTATAAATAGATTCTATTTATATTTGCGGTTGAAAAGCTAAAAGTTGACTATTGCTTACCCACGACCACTGTTCCTCACTCCTAACTCCTCATTCCTAATTATTTCTCCCTCTGCGGACTAAATTTTACGATAGGTACTATCTCCCTCGCGATTACGCATTGACTTCGTTGCTCGCTACTCTACCAATCCACATATCTTCAAACTTTTGACCTGCGATTGATTCAAGTGTTTTGATTTCTTCTTCAGTCAGATGAACTTCTCCGTTCTTCTGCTTTTCGGCAATAGCACGCTTAACAAGAGCGTGATCCTGCTTTGTCATGCGATATCTGAATGCAGAAACAACTGACATTGCAAGCAGAACGATCGGAACAATAGCATAGGTAAAACGGATTCCGAACAAAGCGGTTGCGCTCTCGGCCAGTGCCTTTTTGGAATCGGCATTGAATCCGAACCCTTGAAGAATGAACCCCGTCATTGCAGCCATGATACCGCTGATAAATTTTTTGATGAAAGTTGAAAACGTTGAAATCGTACCCTCACGACGCTCCCCTGTGATAAGCATATCAACATCGGTAACATCGGGGAAGATATTGCTTGTAACAGATGCCATGCCCGCAAGACCGATTCCGTAAAGGAATTCAATCGCATACATCAAAACGGGCGATGATCCCGGATTGACTGCAAACGTCATAACCAAAGCAACAATCGTCACCGGGATAAACACTTTTGCAGGCAGTTGCTTGGTTTTCTTTATAGACATCGCATATGCCGGGAAGAAGCCTGCCGCCTCGGCAACACCTGATACCATTGTGATAACATTCAGTCGGTTCGACATTTTTGCAATGTTGTTGAGAAAATAATATGACGAATTGGATCTAAAGCTGCTTGCAGCTGTGTTGAAAAAGCAAAGTGCGAAATACCTTCTGAATGAGCTGTTTTTGAAAACAGTTTTATATTGTCTTGCAAATTCATGTGCACTGAACGGCTCATGAACTTCATCGAGCGAACTTGGCTCCTTACAATATTTGAATGCGAACAGCATCGGTATGCTCACCCACAGGCAAAGAATCAGACCCATCATAATGAACTTAGTTCTTGACGCCGGTGTGAACTCTTCGGTTTCAAAAATACCGAAGAAAAGGCCTGCAATGATGAACGATGAATAACTGCCGACAGCATCCATGATGGTTTTAACTGCATTATATTGGGTGCGCAAGCTGTATTCCGGTGCAAGCGACGGGAGCATCGCTGTATACGGAACAATTACCACCGTGTATGCCGTACTGAAAAGAGTATATGCAATGATATAATATATCATCGTATATGTTGAATTGTCCATACCTGAAATGCCGAACGAGCACCACATCATGAAATATGTAAGTGCGGCAAACGGCAATCCGTAAAGTAAATACGGTCTGTGGCGACCGAGTTTTGAGCGTGTTCTGTCAGTCACAATACCCATGATCGGGTCAGAAAATGCATCGCTGAGTTTTGCAAACAGTATAACCGTTCCTGCCTGACTTGCTGAAAGTCCCTCAACCTGTGTCAGAAATGCAAGAAAATAGATTCCGATGATATAAAATGAACCACCGCTCAGGAACACACCTGAGTTATAAGCAATCATCGGTCCGATCTTTGTGTTTTCTTCAACACCGACAAGCTTTTTGATTTTGCAGCCAAAACGTTGTAAACTTGTTTTCTCCTCCATAATTAATATCCTTTCATTATTTCTTATCAAACAGATAGCCTACCATGAAAAGTTTTTTGCTTGTTACAAGACTTCTATTGTCAAGCGGTACAGGTTCAGTTCTGCCGTTTGACTTATTGAACACCGTGATTTTTCCGTCGATATATTTCACCATAACGGTGTGAAGTGACGAAAACAACAGTCTATGATTCCAAAACGAACAGATACCGCATTGATGGCTATATATCTCATTGAAAAATCTGTTGTAATCATATGTTCTTGTATATGGTATATCATGCATTTTGAAATACTTATCAAGAACATACGGATTCGAACCGAAAAAGCCGCAAAGTACAGACGACTTCGGATACATTTCAAGGCTTATTTGCTGAAGTGAATTCGGTCTGCCGATATCACGCATTGCATTATAGATTGCAATCATCTCACAGCCGTTCCACGACATATCAAAAAAACCGTATTTCATTTTGCTGACTTCGCCCTTACCCTGACCGTTGATATAATCATCGGGAAGGTTGATCGTCATATTATGTCGGTAATTACTTTTTTCAAGCATGGCATTATCTCCATTTCGGGAAAATATTTGTAAACAGCTTTGATACAAAATTAAAGCAATTATAAAGCACTTTTACAAATGCATCACCAAAGCTGTTTGAAGAATCCTGAGGTATATTTTTCTGATACATGAATTCTCCGTCTGCGTTGTAATATTTGATTACACCTTGTTCCTCATCAACAACTTGCTCATATTCGGGAAGTTCGACAAACTGACTTTGTCCCGGATAAGTATAGATATCAACAATATCATCATTCAAAATAAGCTGAGCAGCAAAGTTCTTCACATCTTCACGGCCGTTGAGTCCCATGTGGGATATCCCTTTGAAGTACCATGTGTTCTCAGGCAGAAAGCCTGTTGATGCATCAAGAACATTATCGGGTGAAATATGGTTATGTGTCGGATCACTGCAATAAGTTAACGGTGATACATAATCTTTGCCGAGAGTTTTACCTGTATCTGCGCATGTTGCTCCTAAGCCGGGTGATGACGGAGCAAGAAGATCATCAGCGTTTGTGTTGCCGTGATCGAACAGCACTGACAAATAACAACCAACGTCATAGCTTGCGATGTTATGCACGACTGTGCCGCCATCAATAAGCTCTGCGAGGTTTGAAGTAAAGTTCTTTCTTGCAAGGTCATATCTGTCAGTTTCTGATCTGAAAGTATCGTGCGATTCATCACTGATGAGTCTTTCGCGCGCCTGCTCATAGAACTCAGCCGGACAAAGCGCCCACATCATAGAGTTATTTTTAGCAAGGCAATCAACAGCCGCTTGAAGCGCTTTTTTGAACACCTGCTGCTGAACATCAGCCGAAAGCACGCATCTGAGCGCCATACTGATAAGGTATCCGGTTGTTTCACTGCCTGCAAGAGTTTTGAAAACAGCAGGGAGTGCAGTTTTATGGAAATAATCGATATCATAAATTTTAACCTGATCGGTCAGAATGTCACCGACAATTGTTGCACCATCATATGCAGGAACGATACCGATAACCTTATTTATATACTTATAGTCCTCTTTGTAAAGGTCAAGATATTCAACAAAAAGAGCGCCACCCTGACTTACAGGAACAATATTGACTTTTTCCGCACCTGTCTGAGCGAGTACAACATCGGTAATGTATGTATGCAAATCATCGGCGGCCTCTTTAACACTTCCAAAAGTATCATATGTGAAATAGTAGCGAATATCGTCATATTCCGACAAGCTGCCAAGCGAAATATGTTTATCAACCTCGGCCCTTTCTTCGGCTGTAAGTTTTGAATACGGATTGTTAAAACGCGTGACCTTTGTTGTGTTAACAGGTGTGCCGTCATCATTATGCCTGAAAGCTACGAATAGATCGCACATGAATTCATAGACATACTCTGCAAGATTCGGATGGGCATTGACAAGTTGTGAAAGCTTTTTCGGCGAAACAAGAGAACTTAAGATCTCATTCGTTTCAAAACTCTTGAGTGAAAACTCGCTGATGTCGCCGAGATAGCTGCCATTGTCGTCATAAACTCTTGTGTCGCTCTGACCGAAACCCGGAATCAAAACAACCGGGATTTTTTCTTCCTGTGCACCGAAAGCAACAGTCACGCATGACAAGATTATCAACAGCGTGATGAGCAGTGACAGAAATTTTCTGACATTTTTCTTCATAAACATTCTCCTTATCTTTTCCATACGATAGAATAATAAACACTTGTATACTATCGTCTGTAAAAATTATACTTTATAGTCATAGATTCGTCAAGCAAAAAAAGCAGACTCATCATATGAATCTGCCTAAATTTATTAATTGTTCACATTATTTGAGGTAATAAGTAATAAGGAATAGTTAAGAGGTATGGTCGCGGGGAAAGCGGTGGTATATTTTAATTTGCATCCGCGAAATACTGCAACTGTTAATTTTTAGATTTTAATTTTTAACACTGATTTAAATCTATACTTTTCTCTGCGGATTAAAATTTTCATATTATAACAATCTTATTCGCGACCGCACTTCTTCACTATTACTTTTTACTTATTACCTAATTTCGTTCCTAATTATTTCTTCCTCTGCGGACTATTGTTCACAATAGGTAATATCTTTCCCGCATCATAGCCGTACGCAGTACCCGTGCGCAAGCACCGCGACCATCGTTCCTCATTAAATTTACCTCTTTATTATTTCTTAATTACTTCTTCACTAAAATTCAGTTTTGCTTTTCCACCATTTTATATTCGTCATAAAACTTAAAAAATCCACACGAAACATTGTTTCCCCTCATATACGACTCCATCTCGTCCTCATCGAGAGAAACATCGCAATAATATTCGTCATACTCATCATCATAAAGATAATGTGCACAATGTTCACAACTTCCTGTCTGCATACTTGCATCCTCCTGTTACATTGTATATTTCTTTTTAAATTCATTATATTTGTCGGCAAACTGTGCATTGTCCTTTTTGCGGTATTCTTTCAGATATCCGTGTACACCAAGACTGCCCTGCGAAATTTCAATCATACTTGCCGCAATTTCCGAACAGTGGTCGGAAACACGCTCAAGTATATGCAGAATGTCTGCAAAGGTGAGTCCCGCCTGAAATGTACAGTCACCTTTTAACATTCTTTCAATGTGACCGTTTTTTGCTCTGTCAATAAGTCCGTCTATAACCTGCTCCAACGGTTCAACCTGCGAAGCAAGTGTGTAATCATTATTGCAAAAAGCGCTTGCTGTCATTTTGATAATCTCGAATACTGCACTGATGATCACATTAAGTTCATCTTCTGCGCCGGGCGAAAACTTCAAATTCTCCTCTTCCACCTGTTTTGCACTTAAAACAACATGAACAGCATGGTCTGAAAGCCGCTCAAAACCGCCAACAACCTTAAGAAGCGTTGTCAACTCATGACTGTCATTTTCCGTCAGTTCCTTTGAACCAAGTCTGACAAGATAGGTGCTGATAGTATCCTCATATTTATCAATTCTTTTTTCAGCGCTGATGATTCTCTGTGCAGCATCATCACTGTAGTTACCGATAAGATTTATTGACGACTTAAAGGTTGAAACTGATTTTTCAGCCATGTGTATAGTTTTTTCCCTCGCCTGCTCAAGTGCAACTGTTGGGTTGATGAAAAAACGCTCGTCAAGAATAATTTTGTCATTATCCTCATCTTCAATATCTTTGACCATTTTGCATGAAAGCTTTTCAAGCAATGATGATGCAGGCAGAAATACCGCTGTTACAACAATATTGCAAAGTGTGTGAATGACCGCAATATCAAAAGCTGATGCCGCATTATCAAGGAACGGAAACTTAAATATAAGATTTAACGAATAGAAGAGTATCAGCAAGATTATCGAGCCGAGGAAGTTGAAATTAAAGTGTATCATTGCCGCACGTTTGGCATTTTTGTTTGCACCGAATGAAGAAATCATAGTTGTAATGCATGTCCCGATGTTTTGGCCGAGGATAATCGGAAAAGCCGCTCCGACTGACACCTGTCCGGTTAAGCAAAGTGCCTGCAAAATTCCGACTGATGCAGTTGATGATTGAATAATTGCCGTTAGAATTGCGCCTGCAAGCACACCTAAAATCGGGTTTTTGAAAAGCACAAACAATTCCGCAAAACCGGGAACATCACTAAGACCTGCCACTGCATTTGAAGCTGTATCCATACCAAACATCAAAACAGAAAATCCGATAAGTATCATTCCAATATCGCGCTTTTTGCTGTTTTTAACAAACAGATAAAGTATAACACCTATAAAAGCGGTGATTGGGGCAAAGGTGGTCGGCTTAAAAAGATTTACAAGCACGCTTTCACCGCTGATGCCTGTCAAACTGAGTATCCATGCAGTAACTGTTGTTCCTACATTTGCACCCATTATAACGCTGACTGACTGCGTGAGCGTCATGATTCCCGAATTGACAAAACCTACAACCATAACAGTTGTTGCTGATGATGACTGAATAACTACGGTTGCCGCAAGTCCAAGCAGAAAGCCTGTATACTTGTTCGAAGTGAAACGAGCAATCATGCCCGAAAGTGAGCCGCCTGCTTTCTTTTCAAGTGCACTGCCCATATAGTTGATTCCGAAAAGCAGCATAGAAAGTCCGCCGATAAATGTGAGTATGTCAAAAATGCTCATTGATATCTCCTTCAAATTCTGTATCTTATAAGATCTTATCATTCTAAGGGAACTCTGATTTTTCCTTATTACTTATAGTTTACAGAATTTGCTGAATTACCACAAGGCATTAACAGAAAATAGAAAAAGATTGGTTAACAAATATAAAATCATTCAACTACTATGATCTTTTTCATCTAAAAGTTTGCAAATTAGATACATGAATTTTTTTGAACAGCAAGTCACTTATAGCCTTAATTTTTATCAAATTAAAATCGAAATACGGAGCAAAGCCAGGTGTTTGTTCCATAAAAGAATATAAACATAAATTAAAAACACTCGGGGAGAAAACCGAGTGCTTTTAAAAGGAGAAAATACGAAGAAAACATTATTGTGAAGCTGTCATTATTTAGGCAATCATCTTTGAGGTTTCCCTCTCTCGATTGCAGATATATATTACAACAGATAAAGCTAAAAATCAAGTGTTTTTCAGCAATTTTTTTAGTTTCTACGCACATGTCAAAACTAATAAAGTTTCAAGATAAATTTTGTGCATATTGCATAAGATTAGTTAATGGGTACGTGGGTCAGGCCATACTTAAATTTATGATATCGTCCACGAATTATAGTTTGCTGCTTCTTTCACTTTGTCCTCATGCCGGACGGGCAGTTACTTTTAGCCTTCTCTGCGGACTGAACCTTACGACAGGTACAATCTTCCCCGCATCATAGCCGTACGCAGTACCCGTGCGCAAGCACCAAGTACTATAAAAGTAAAACGAGCAGATCGGAATCTGCCCGCTTCACTTGGAGAAAGAAAAATTATAAAAACAGTAGGATATCAATTATTTCTGCTTTGAATATTTAACTCTGTAAACAAAGTTTTCAAGCAGTGCATCAATTGCGCCTACAGGCTTCGCTTTTTTGCCGAAAAGACGGCTTGAAACATAAGTCTTGCAGTTCTTCTCTGCAACCATTTCTGCTGCTTCTGCCTCGTCCTGTGTCGGTCCGCAACAAACTGCACCATTATCCTTGATAAGAGCAACTGTCTTATGCTTGCCGAGAGCCTTAACAACCTTTTTAGCAGTCTTAAGAGTGCTGTTCGGATTAAATTCAACGTTTCTGATTGTTGTGCCTGCAATCTGTGCAAAGTCATCAATCAACGGACGAAGTTTTTTCTTAACAATTTTTGATGCAGTAACAACTGCTTCATCATCTGAATGTATGATATAGTTGATATCTTCACGGCTATTGTAGATTGCCAGATGCATATCTGCTTCGGGCGGAATTTTGTCGCCGAGAATGAGCATTTCTTTTGCCGCTGCAATTGTTGCTTTTTCGTTGCCGTTTTTATCCTTGATAACAACAACATTGCCGTTTCTTGAACTGTCATATGCAGTTACGGCAGGAGCAGGAGCATCTGCACGCTTTTTGAGGTCAGCAACATATGCATAAACATCACTGAATGTTTCAGCAGTTTTGCTTGTAAGTTCATTATATTTTGAGAAAACATAATCAGCGCAAACTTTTTCAACCTCATTTGCAACCTTGAAAGCATCGTCATAGTCTGTGCCGAGGCAAACAGCACCATGATGCTTCATGATAACAGCCTTTGAATCTGAACGCTTGAGAGCGGCAACAACAGCCTTGCGAAGTGTGCCTGTTCCTGAAAGACCATAGGTTGAAACAGGAATGTTGTCGCCGATAATATCCTTGCTCTCACCCGTGATGTTATTGATATCACAGCCGATTGCGCTCACGATTGATGCATTCATCTGATGAGTGTGGATAACAAAGTTTGTTTCGGGACGAAGAAGATAGCACTGAGCGTGAATACCTTTTTCGCTTGATGGTTTGATGTCACCCTCATATGTAAGATCATCTGTGTTGACAAGAACAACCTCGTCGGGTGTAAGAGTTTCATATGCACGTCCGCTGGGAGTGATAACAAAATGCTTATCGTCAATGCGGCAGCTTACGTTACCCCATGTTCTTGCAATAAGTCCTGATGAAACAAGCTGTTTACCTGCTTCAACAACAATTTCTTTTGCGGTTTGAATATCCATTTATAAACACCTACTTTTATGAATCAAGGGCAGAAGCAAAGTCTGCCCTTGGTAATGTTTAATTAATTAGCCTTCTTTAAGTGCACACTGAGCAAGAACTCTGTCGAAACGAACAAGAGCGTCGTCGATCATCTCTTCTGTGTATGCAGCAGAAGTGTAAAGACGTGAACCTGCAAGGGTAACAAGACCCTCAGCCATGTAAGCTGCGCCCATGTGAGTCATTTCTGCCTTACGTTCGCTTGTTGCCTTAAGAACACCCGGGATCTGCCATACTTTGCTCCAGTCGATTGAATAGTGCATTGTACCTACTGTGTCGAGGTGGCAAATTGAACCCTGGTTGAATGCAACGAACGGGAGATTATATTTGTCGATGATAGCGTTAAGACCTGTTGTAAGTCTGTCACCCATCTGACCTGCTCTCTGGCAAGCGTTCTGCTTATCAATTTCTTCAAGAGTATAGTAACCTGCAACGCATGAAAGCGGAGTAGCAGCCATTGTACCGCCGCAGAAAGCTTTCTTAACTTTGTTGCCGCTTTCGTCAAGGCCTGCACCCATGTA
>JAMPDR010000109.1 GCA_023665555.1 Ruminococcus sp. | reverse complement strand
CCAAAATTTCTTCATCCGTCGGCGGCGGTGCAGTTGATTTGTTCATTTGGTTATTTCTCCTCTCGAAAGGTGATTCAGATATCTGCTTGATTCCATATTGAATAACCGCTTGTTCTGTGTTATACTTTCGATTGCATAGTAGTAAAACAAGGAAAGGAGCGGTCAATATGGAAAAGCATGTTTCGGGATATTGTCCTGTGAACGATGAAATCCGTAAAA
Organism: Ruminococcus sp.; assembly: GCA_023665555.1. Lineage (GTDB taxonomy): Bacteria > Bacillota > Clostridia > Oscillospirales > Acutalibacteraceae > UBA6857. The sequence goes on along the minus strand of JAMPDR010000109.1, from coordinate 3,475 downwards.
TAACCGTAACTTATACAAAAATCAAAGGAAATTTTGATAAACCGTATAAGAAAATGGGGTTTCATTGTGAAATAGGTTCAGTAAATCCGGAAAACATTTGTAAGCAATGTCCGATTTTTATGGACTCTGAATCATCGTGTTAATTTCAATACCGGTATAACTTTTAAGTTCTTTTACCATGTCAAGCCATTCACCACCGCACTCGCTAAATCTTTCGCAGGTTTCACAAGGTGTTGCAAAATCGAATGGCTTATTATTTATGCCTTGCTCATATAAATTTTTGAAATGCCATCCAAGACAAAATAAACTTTTTTCACTCACTTTCTCACACTCCTTTCATATAGTGCTTAATCACATTTTCATTTCCCTATTCTGGGATGTAAACTTAAAAAAATATAGGCTCTATCCGAACTGTTATTAATGTTCAGATATTCGCACAGAGTAACTGCTTCAACAATATCAAACTTAGCTTTATTATTTTCTTTAGCACAGTAAATGTTTTTACTGCAACCAATAGCTTTTGCCGCATCTTCTTGTGTCGCTCCGACTCTCTTTCTCGCAGCTACCAATTCATTTGTTCTAACCATTCTTTCACCGCCTCCTATCCCAATCGAGGGATGATATAATTATATACCTAAAAAATATATTGTCAACCCTTTTTAGGGATTTTTTTAAAAGTTTTTTGTAAAAAATATTGAATTTTAGGGATAAACATGATATTATGTCAATCAAGGAAGGTGTTTTGTATGTCTGATACTATTGATTCGATAATTAAGAGATTAAAATCAAGTATTGAAAAATCCGGTTTTACTTATGTAGAACTTGAAGAAAAAACAGGTATTGCTAAATCATCAATACAAAGATATGCAACTGGTTCTACAAAAAAAATTCCTATCGATGCGATACAATTGATAGCTGATGCTGTTAATGTATCGGCTGCATGGATAATGGGTTGGTCTGAATCCTCTTTGTCAGTTGCAACGCATGAATCCGTAAGCTATATGGAGCAAAAGCTTCTCAATGATTTTAGAAAGCTTAACCATTTCGGTCAAGAAAAGGCACTTGTAGATATTTCTGACTTAACTGAAATCGTCAAATACACAGAGCAAATAACCGCTGAAAAGAAAAATGCCTAAAAAGGCAGAATAATAAAATTCACAGCAAGTAAACAACCGCCCTCATGAGCGGCTGAAATAAAATACAAAGGAGCAAAAAACAATGGTACTTAAAGACTATGGCTATGATTTATCCCGGTACAAAAAAAGTGACTTTGAAATGCTAAAACAAGGAAAGAAAAAGCAGCTAATCGGCATAATTTTAATGCTGATTTCACTGTTTTTCTTCCCATACGGCGGCTTTATTGTTTTCATCATCGGTATTGCACTTATTGCAAAAAGCCGCAAATATAAAAAGATAATTGCACAGCGTGCTTATGTGGCTGAAATAATCAAAAAAATTGAAACACCGCCATCAGTTTACATCATTCCCGACACAACCGCCAAAGAGAAAAGACACAAATCCGTTTCAAGCATGAGAATGATAGATTTCACAAACATACGACTGAATACACAGTTGAGTAAAATTTTTCCGCTTGTTGTAATTGACGTTGAAACCACAGGCTTAGACAGAAGCGACGACAGAATTGTTGAAATATCTGCATATAAATATGAAAACAATTTCACACCAACGCAACGTTTTTCAACCTTGATTAACCCTAAAATGCCTATACCTGCCGAAGCAACAAAAATAAATAATATAACAAATGATATGGTTTCATCTGCGCCTTATTTTGAACAGGTTGCTGCTCAGTTACAGGATTTTATCAACGGTTGCAATATAGCCGGGTACAACGTCCGCTTCGATCTTGAATTTTTGTATATGGCAGGAATTAAATTTTCAGAAGATGTCTTGTATTTTGATGTTTATGAAATTGCAAAGAAAAAAATCAAAGAATCAGAAGTTGCAAACTATAGACTTCAAACAGTCTGCAAGAGGTTAGGTGTCGACACCGCCTTAGCACATCGCAGTGCTTCAGATGCATATGCAACAGGCGAAGTCCTTGAAACTCTCGTAATGCGAGATCGAGGATAAAATCGCAGAGCAAAAAATCAACCTGCTCAAAAATGAGCAGGTTAGCCTAAAGCAAAAAAATCCCCCACCTGCGGCAACAGGTGAGGGAAGAGCGTAAACCAAAATAACAAACCGACCAAAGCTTGATAAAATGGGATTACTGTGTCATTTTATCACAACTAAATGCAAATTTCAAGGAGTGATATAAAAAATGAGAAGTTCAAACGGAATGGGAACAATAACAAAACGAAAAGGTGTCACCAAGCCATATTTGGTCTACGGCACGGCAGTAAATGTAAACGGAGTGATGAAAAGACCATATTTAGGTTCATACCGTACCCGAAAAGAAGCCGAGCAGCGAAGAATGGAATACTACGCAAATCCGAACATCACAAGAACAGAACTGACATTCCAACAGGTGTATGATGATTACAGAAAAACGCTGAAATATACCGAACTGTCAAAAAGTTCCAAGAGTTGCTATTCAGCAGCATATAAAAAGAGTTTCAAACTTCATGGGATAAAATTCAGCAACTTGCGAACCGCCCAAATGCAGGAAGTGATTACAGACATTTATAATGACGGAAAATCCGAGGCAACAATGCACAAAGCTAAAAATCTATATCTTTTGTTGTATCGTTATGCCATTCAGAACGATATCGTCAATAAAAATTATGCATCATATATTATAATCCCCAAAGTGGAACGAGAAAAAAAGCGTGCACTGACAGATATAGAAATACAGAAAATAAAAAATCATGCATTCAATGGAAATATCGCCGCACAATGGACATTATATCTGATGTATTCAGGTTGGCGAATCAGCGAAATGCTGGATCTGACACGGTTTAGTTATGATGACGAAAATCAAACATTCACAGGCGGCAGCAAGACCGAAGCAGGCAAAAATCGAATTGTCCCGGTGCACCCGACTGTACAATGGATTGTTGAAAATCAATTATCAAAAAACGGTGACACAGTTTTTTGCATGAAAAACGGCAAAAAAATGACTGCTGACTATTTCAGAAAAAAGATGTTCTATCCGATGTTGGAAGAATTAAATATAGATAGTTCTATAACACCGCATTCCATGCGTCACACGTTTTCGACATTGCTAAAACGCAACGGTGCAGATGATTTTTACAGAAAAAGATTGTTAGGACATTCATCAGGCAATGTCACAGATGATGTCTACACCCACGCAGACATAAACGGACTGAAAACAACAATCGAACTGCTGAAAATAGCCTAATTCATGTCAACAGTTTGTCAACAATTGAAACAAAAACAGACAAAATCACACAACACAAAAAAGCCCCAAAAGTGCCTAAAACAGGGCAAAAAGTAAGTTTTTATAAAAAATACAATAGTAGCATTTTTCTTAGAAAAAGAAAAAGTAAGTGCC
>JAMPDR010000108.1 GCA_023665555.1 Ruminococcus sp. | reverse complement strand
GCCGGTTGGTGCAGTTGTTGTGCACTGCGGAAAAATCATCGGTCAGGGAAAAAACAACCGTGAAAACGGAAAAAATGCCCTTGCCCATGCTGAAATTTCTGCAATCAACAGTGCTTGTTTAGTAATCGGTTCGTGGCGGCTTCACGAATGTGAAATGTACGTCACCTTGGAACCATGTCCGATGTGTTCCGGTGCCATCATGAATGCAAGACTCAGCCGAGTTGTTTTTGGTGCATATGACGAAAAGGCAGGTGCTTGTGTCAGCGTGATGAATATGTTTGACTTTCCGCTTAACCACAAGCCACAGATTATCGGCGGCTACATGGAACGTGAATGCAAACAGGTTTTAACGGATTTTTTTGAAAAACTGAGAGAAAGATAATTTTGACAGCACAGATGAAACACACGCTTTTTTCGTGGCGGGTGTTTTTCTACTGTTATTGTGAGGTGGAAAGATGGGCAGAGGAAATGACATTACAATGGTGGCAAAGCTAAACAGGGCGGAAGTTTATGAGTATCTTTTCAGACATGGTGATTCATCAATTCAGCAGATTGCCACAGAAATCGGATTAAGCTTGCCGGCAGTGACACGTGCAATTGAAGTCGGACTTAATCAGAAGCTTTTTGCAGCAAAAGGTCTTATCGGCGGCGACAGGGGCAGACGGGCTATGTATTACGGTCTGAATCCCGATAAGGGCCATTCAATTTCATTTTACATAAGAAGGCGTAAGCTTCATGTAATAATCAAGAATTTTCTTGCTGAAACGCTCAGCACCGAGGAAATTGAAATCAACACCGATAATGTTGTTGACCTGATTGATGAAACCATTGAGAAATTTATGGCTAAAAATCATAACATCAAATTTATTTTTGTTGTTGTTTGCGGAGATGTGCATAATGGCAGGGTCGTTTCGTGTAGGGCAAGGGCAGAACTTAACGGCTTTGATTTAAAAAAGCACCTTGCTGAAAAATTCAGACGAATCACTGTTGTTGAAAATGATTTGGTGGCAGCGGTAACTGCAGGCTTTAAGTTTGCCGACAATCCGAAAAATGAAATTATTATGATATTTCTTTGTGGAAAAGATGTGCTTGGTGCGGGATTGATGATTGATAATCGTACCTACAAAGGTGCAACCGGCAGGCAGTTTTGCTTTGATGCAATGCCGCCAAGCAAATTCAATCGTTCTTATCTTTCCTATGTTGGCGGCAGGCTGCAAACTCTCATTGCTGCGCTCAATCCGCACACTGTTATTGTGTATCCTCTTGATGATAAAATCACCTTTGATGAGCTAACGGATTACATCAGAAAAAATATGCCTGATGATTTTGTGCCTGCATTTTATGAGCGTCACAATCTGATTGATACGTGTATAACAGGAATGGTAAGGCTTTGTATTGAAGAAGTTAAGCAAATTATTGCCAACGGCGAGAAAAGGCAGTTGCTGCAAGATAGTGATGACACAACAGAAATATATATAGGTAAGCCGGAAACTGATTAGAACGTCATATAGAATTTAATGCCGTTGCTGAAAAGCAGCGGCGTTTTGACATATATATACAAAGACAACAAAGTTAAACACAATCTTGTTGTTGATTTCAATAAAAATTTTTTCTAAGATGTTTAATTGTTTACATTTTGTTAACAATTGCAGTGGGATTATAGTATATTATAATTATTAATGATACATTAATAACGAACTGTTATTAATCAGGAGTTAACAATTGTTGTTTATGTATCTGTACCAAATTCCAAGGAGGATTCATTTATGAAAATGAAAAAAGTTCTCAGCCTCGTGTTATCATTAATCATGATTCTTTCGGTAATGCAGGCTTCATTCGTGGCTTTTGCAGCAGACAGTGAAAAAATTGCTGCTGTTGAAGAAGCAATCAATTCATTTGACAGCAGTCTTAATACTGCAAATCCCGACAGTTCAGTGCTCGAAGGATATGACAAAATCGTAAGTATGTTCAAAGCATTGTCGGCAAATGAAAAGGAAGCGCTCAATGTCAGAGCATTCGATAAACTCTATCACAAAGTTATCGACAGAGAAAGGCAGGTTGCGTTGGCAGCCGGCACAAAGGGAACAGCAGCATATGTTGCCGCAGGTAAATCAGCTTCAGAAGTTTTAGGCGGTCTTCCTGCATACCTTGATGAAGCAATGACAGTTAATGCTGTTTTTGCTGACAAAAAAGCAACAGCTCAGGCTAAGCTTGATGCATTTGCTTCTGCAAGTATCAATGCAAGAATTTATGCAGACCTTTATTATGCATCTTATGGCTGTTTTTATTATGCAGTTGAATCTTACCCGAGCAGATCTTTTGCAACCCTTGTTGCGGCTGTCACAAAAGAAGCAGTTGCAGCAGATCCGTTCAATGGTGGCACACAGCCGAAGAAGCTTTCAAAGCCTAATGCCAAAAACTATGCAGAAGGTGAAGCTGATCCTCAGTATATTGCTGACTATGCAGCATATTGGGATTCATGCAGGGCATATCAGGAATGGGATGCAGCAAAGAAAAATCACGAAGCTTCAAAGAACATTGAAGCAATGCTCAAAATTGCTGCTGTTGCTCCCGAATATAAAAACATTGTTGATGCTGCACTTCTTGCAAATGATGCAAAACGTGCATATGATGCAGATTCTGCAAACAAAGCTCAGGCTGCAAAAGCAGTTGAAGCATATGAAGCTCTTTCTGATTTTGAAAAGTTCCAGTTTGATAAGCTAAGTACGTATCTTTACTATATTGCAACCGCAGGCTCAAGCTATTGGTCAACAACTTCATATGCCGCAGCTAAGCTCTATTCAGCTTGCGTTGACATCGGAAACGCTCAGTATGTTGAAGCTTTCATTGACGTAATCAACTCAATTGAAGAACCCTACACAAGAAATGACATCGACAAAGCTAAGGCAGCCTATGCCCTTGTTCCGTCATCTCTCGCAGGAACACTTGACAGTGAAATCACAGCTAAATATAAAGCTATTCTTGCAAGCATCGGCCCTGACGAGCAGAACACTGACAAGCCGTCAACTGATTCATATATCACCACAGCAGTTAAATATCCGTCAGGCTACAGCAAAAAGCAGGTTTCAAAAGCAATTGATAATCTCTATGACGTAGTTCTCAGCGTTATGAAAACTGATGAAGCAGGCGTTAAAAAGACGCTTGAACAAACGGTATTCTCAAGTGCTTTTATCGGCACAATCGTAAAACTTATCTATCCGGCACTCGGTAACCTCAACAGCCTTGTTGCGTATGGACCGAATGACCTTGCAAACAAGCTTACTGAAGAAAAATATCAGCTTGCAGTTCAAAAGCTCAGAGCGGCTGCAACCGTTGACGAAAACGGTAAGGTCGTTAAAGATATGGCTGACTGGGATAAAGTTTCATTTGAAAACGGAGACTTCGGTTTTGAAGACGGCGACAAGGAAGCATTCCTCGATGCAGCTTCCGCAACATTCAGAACACTTTCACTCATCACAATGATTATCTCTCTTGAGAATAAAATCAGCACAACTCAGGGCACATACACCTATGGTGCATATGAAGACCTTATTCCTGTTCTTGAAGCACTCGACTTAAACGGTGTTTTGTCATCAGATGAATATACCAAGAGAGTTCAGGCTGTTTCAAGCGCAACTCAGATGGATGCACGTGTCAGACCGATTCTTGCTCCGATTGCAGATCTTATTGAAAGGGTTGCAAATGACCCTGTTAACACAGTGCTTGATGTTCTTCCGAAGCTTGCTTATGCACTCAAAAATGACATTGTAACAACTCAGATTAACAAAGTTCTTT
>JAMPDR010000107.1 GCA_023665555.1 Ruminococcus sp. | reverse complement strand
CTTAAAAACTGTGATCCCGATGATGTGCGGAAGGCACTCGGCGCAGCAGGTACAGACGGCGGTTCTGCCCAATGTCTCTTTAACGGACAGCGTAAAAATATTCAGCTTCCGAAGCTGCATCCGCTCACCGTAGGCAGTCTGCAAATGTTTATAGACAAATACATCTGTGAGCATCCGCAGTGTATTTGCGATTATATACACGGTGTTGATTCACTTGAAGCTCTTTCTGCCGAAGAGAGAACAGTGGGATTCTTATTTGACGGAATTGATAAAAACGAACTGTTTGACTATGTAACCGAGCACGGTGCGCTTCCCAGAAAAACCTTTTCAATGGGCGAAGCAAAGAGCAAAAGGTACTATCTTGAGGCAAGAAAAATAGTTTGAAATATATTCGAACACGAACCGAAAAGGGGCTGCAATACGACAGTCCCTTTTCTATGTTGTTTATTTTGATAATTTATATTCAGTTATGCAGCCATGTTTATAAATACATATGCGCTCCGATGGCAGGACTGACTTTATCTGCAGACATAAGCCATCCCGATCGTAATGCTTCCGATATTACGTATCCGCGGCAAAAATATATATTTGAGACTGCAAGCCTGTATTGATATTCGTCCTTTGAAAAAATTGCGGGAAGATCGTCTTTTATCACCTCTGCAATTTTGTCATAAAGGTCTTTCAACTGCGCTTTTGCTGTATCAGCTAATGCGGAGAGTTCAAAAAATGTTGCTTCATCAAACTTTTTTACTGCCTGCTTTATTTCATTTATATCTAGAACCAAAAAATTGGGGATGTAGTTTTCTCCGTCCTTACGAAGATAACCGTAATTTTTAAGCGCTTTAATTGTATCTGAATTAATGTCATTGATATTGCCGATGACTGAATTGCAGAGCGTTTTTGCCTCATCATCTGCCAGGTAGAGCGGTGTGCGTTCTGCAATACCGTCAAACTCATATTTGAACTGCCGAAAACCGTAATTGCTTCCGTGTTTGCCTACGAAATGTGGCTCTGTGACATCGCTGTGTTGGTAGCCTACCATATCCCATCGTCCGTTATCGGGACGCTCTGACCAATCACGAATACGGGGATTTTTGTGAATAAAATGATCGTATGCCAGCATAAGCAAAGACCATTTAGCACTTTCGTAATCCTGATATGTACCGTAATATGCATATCCTGTTGATTTGAATGCAGCATTCAGAGCGTCTGTGAAGCTTGTAAGGGCTTTTGTAATATTCGGGGCGGCAGTCAGTTGAGCAATATGTGCTTGCTCCCGTACGGTGCGGCTTATGATCGGAAAAGACGTCTGATATTTGTTACCGTTTTTAATAAGAAATGTTTCGCGGGTAAGGTATTCCAGTTCATTCTCCATATACGGGAGCGCAACACCGAGTTCCAAAGAAAGCTCCTCTGCAGAAGACGGATTTCCGTATGCTTCCAAAAAAATATTTTTGTACAGCATGTGTTCCATTATGCTGTACGGTTGGTTTTTGTCACCGGGATTTGAACAGTTATTAGTAAACTCTATTTCCTCCGGTCTGTAACTTCTTACACCAAATTCTCTTGCCATATTCATGCCTTCTTTCATAATTTTTCTTGCACGGAAAAGTCTTTGCTTAACCGTACTTTCGGAAAGAGAGAAATCCGAAGCAATATTTCGCACGCTTTTGTCCTCTAAGTAGTAGGCAAGAACAATATTGCGATAATCACTCGTGATAAACGCCAGCTCTCGCCGAAGCAGTGATAATTGTTCACTGTCTATCATTTTATCAAGGATATTCGCATTTTCGTCTGCTATTTCATAGTCGCCGATATCATATGCTGTTACGAAATTAGCTTTTCTATGTTTTTGATCTGCCCATACAGAGTATCTGTTGCGAACGATTTTCCATACCCATGCCGAAAAGTTCGTCGGGATCACCCCTTTGGTCAAGGAAACAATTATGTTAAGTGCGATGTCCTGCGTTAAATCCTCTGCATTGGTATTGTTTCCCGTTTTTTTGAGACAGTAATAGAAAATCTTTTCCACGTAGTTTTCCGTAAATTCTGTCACAAGTCTTTCCGACATTTTTGCTTTTTCAGTCATTCTCTCACTTCCTTTCATCCATATAGTGCGGCAATTTTAAATTTGGTTACATTTTTCTTGTGTGAGGTTTCTGCACTAATTATATCATACAAATAATGCATTGTGTCGTGTATTGCATAGAAGAAAAGCTAAAATAAAAAAATGTTTGTGAATTAAATAAATTAGATGGTAATAATTTTATATTTGTTACAAATAAATTGCTGTATTGCTTTGTGTACGCTTTAAAATGTTGTTATATTTGTTGTGAAAAATGGAGAAAAGAGTGCAAAAATATATTTATTTTTTTGCAAACTATTGACAATGAGTGAACGAAAACGTATAATGTATTTACTAGTATTTTAGGAGGTAAGCTCATGAAAAAATTACTTTCTGTAATTGTGCTGGCAGCAATGCTCGTGACTATGGTTTGTCCGTCATTTGCAGCTCCTGCTGACAGCCATGACCATTCGGCAGAAGTAAAAGAATTTGATGCCATTACTTTCACGGTTGACGATGTTACCGCTAAAAGCGATGCAAAGACCGTAGATGTGGCTGTCAGAGTTGCCGGAAACGGCGAGCATAACTGCAAGACAGGTATTTGGGGTGCTGCTGTCAGCCTGTACTATCCCGGTGACCTGAAGGTAGTTGATATTAAAAACGGTAATCTTTTCCCTGATTCAGAGGTTGCATTTGAGCTTGACAGTTGGAATGCTTCCGCACCTGATTCTTACACACAGACGGCTTTGGATGCAAATAAAGTCGATGTTGCGGGCAAGGATTACAGATACGGCAGATTTATCGCTGAAATGAAGGATCCCGAAGGCGGAACTCTTGAAAACGGTGTACTCTTTACTGTCACTGTTGAGCTTCCCGACGGAGCAGCTGCCGGTGACAGCTGGGAGATCGGTGTCGTTGCCAATGCTGACGACGTTATCGACTGCGGAACATTAAACGCAGAAACCAACAAGCTTGAATTTGTTGATATTCCGTTTTCTCTTGATAACGGATCTGTTTCTGTTGCATACAGCACTGAAATAAGCGTAGGCGATGCTGTTGCAGTGCTCGGCGAAGAAGTTACGATTCCCGTAACCATTTCCGATAACCCCGGTATGTTCATAACAAGACTCACTGCTTCTTACGATGCTGAAAAGCTTGAGTTCGTAGGAGCTGCAAACGGTGATGTTACCGCTGATTCCTATGTTATTGCAACTGAGGTTGAAAACGGAAATCTTACTCTTTATTTTGAGTCTTCTAATAATAAAAACATAAGCGGCGACGGTGTTCTTGTCAACCTTGCCTTCAAAGCAGTACGCGAGGCTGAGGCAGGCGAAACACTTATTACACTTGTTGCTGAGGATGCCGTAAATGTAGACGGTGCTGATATTGATGTTATCCTGAATGCAGGAACAGTTACTCTTGTAAACAACACAACCGTAACTGTTGAAAACGCTACCGTAACCGCAACATATGATGTTGAAGTTCCCGTAAGCGTTGCATCAAATGTCGGTCTGTGGGCACTCCGCGCTGAATATACATACGATGCAGAGCTTCTTACTTTTAACGGTATCAAGTCCGGTATCTATGCTGCTGAAGACGGCGTAAACTACAGTGAGAAAAACGGAGTTATTACTGTATTCTTTGAGGGTGCTGAAATTGCAGACGTTAAGGATGACGGTGTACTGTTTACCCTTGTATTCACCGCAGGCAAGAAAGCCGGAACATCAGATATCACAATGAATCTGATTGATGCTATCAATACCAACGGTGAAGATGTTGACGTTAAGACAGCAGACGGCATAGTTGATATACTTCCTGCTCCTGCAATTGCTGTCGGCTCTGCTGAAACTTATGCAGATAAGACTGTTGATATTCCCGTAACTATATCCGGAAATACCGGTGTAGTATCTGTCAGAATGGAAATAGCTTACGATGCTGCAAATCTCAGATTTGCCGGCGTTAAGAGCGGCTTGCTTCCTGCTGACGAAACCAACGCATCTGCAAAAGACGGTGTTATTACCGTATTTGTTGAAAACGATACTGTAGCAGATATGACTGAAAACGGTGTTCTGTTTGATCTTGTATTTACTACATTAAATAACGAGGATGCTGAATGCGTACTCAGCGCGACTGTGCTTGCTGACAGCACTATCAACG
>JAMPDR010000106.1 GCA_023665555.1 Ruminococcus sp. | reverse complement strand
AGTAATTTCAATTAGGAATGAGGAGTTAGGAGTGAGGAGTTGAGGTCGCGGAAAACTAGCGGCAACTCTGAACTTCCCGTCCGCGTAGGAAAAGGATAACCAACGGTTAGATTTCTAAAATTATAATCCCGTAGTAGGTTAATGTGCCACTACGGGATTTGTTTTGCTTGCAATATTTATAATATATCTGCTACAAATAGAAAGTAAGTTCCCTCCGCGGAGGAACGATTAAAATCAGCCGACCAATTTCACCGCGACCACCGTTCCTAACTCCTAACTCCTCATTCCTCATTAAAAAATCTTCCTTTGCGGACTATATCTTAACAATGGGTACAAACTTTCCCCGCATCATAGCCGTACGCGGACTAAAACTAATTTCCGATAAGTAGTGCATTTTTCAAAAGTTTATGGTAAAATAAATCTTATACAATGGATTGATAGGATTGATAAAATGAGAATCGGCAAAATTGAACTTGACTCACGCACAGCCGGACTTGCTCCAATGGCTGGAGTGGCTGATATGGCTTTTCGCGAACTGTGTGTTGAATACGGTGCAACCTATGTTGTCAGTGAAATGGTTAGCAGTAAGGGTCTTACTATGCACGACAGAAAAAGCAAACAACTGCTTGTACTTTCCGATAAGGAGCGTCCTGCGGCGGCTCAGATCTTCGGTTGCGACCCTCAGATAATGGCTCAGTCTGCAAAAAGCTGTATGCAGTTTTCGCCCGATGTGATTGATATCAATATGGGATGCCCCGCACCGAAAATTGCAGGCAACGGCGGCGGTTCTGCACTTTTGAAAAATCCTCAGCTTGCCGAAAACATTATCAAAGCGGTGGTTGATGCCGTTGATATACCTGTGACTGTTAAGATTCGCATCGGTTGGGACAGCGAAAACATTAATGCTGTTGAAATGGCTCAAAGGGCGGAAAATGCAGGTGCGGCGGCAATCACTGTCCACGGAAGAACCTGTCAGCAGATGTATGCACCTCCCGTTGATACGAACACAATTGCGCTCGTGAAAAAAAGTGTGTCGATTCCCGTTATTGCAAACGGTGATATCGTTGACGGAATCACTGCCGCAAAAATGATAGAGCAGACAAACTGTGATTATCTGCTTGTCGGACGCGGTGCACTCGGCAGACCGTGGGTGTTCAGCCAAATAAGCGCCTATCTGAAAAACGAAGTTGTTCTGCCTGAACCGCCTGTTAGCGAACAGATGCGAGTTATGGTGAAGCATATCAAACGAATATGTGACTATAAAGGCGAACGTGTTGGCATCAGAGAGGCACGAAAACATGCCGCGTGGTATATCAGGGGGATCAAGGGTGCAGCCGAATACCGCAAACAGGCAGGTGCACTTGAATCAATTGAACAGCTTGAAGAACTTGCATATAAAATTGCATTTAACAATTAGGAGGTATAGCTATGCGTTTACTTGTAGTTGACGGAAATAGTATTGTTAACCGTGCGTTTTACGGAATTAAACTGCTCACAACAAAGGACGGACAGTTTACAAACGGCATTTACGGCTTTTTGAATATACTTATTAAATTGAAAGAGGAATGTGAACCTGACAGAGTTGCAATCGCATTTGATTTGAAAGCACCGACATTCCGCCATAAAATGTATGACGGCTATAAAGCCGGACGAAAAGGCATGCCTGCCGAACTTGCAAGCCAAATGCCGCTGCTTAAGGAGATTCTTGGCTATCTCGGTTATGCGATTGTTGAAAAGGAAGGCTATGAGGCTGACGATATCCTCGGAACGCTTTCCGCATGTTGTAAGGGCGATGACCGTTGCTTTATTGCAACCGGTGACAGAGATTCATTGCAGCTTGTTTCTGAAAATACTAATGTTCTGCTTGCCGCAACCAAAATGGGTAAGGCGGTGACGGTTGTCTATGATACAGAAAAAATCAAAGAGGACTACGGTGTTCAGCCAAAGCAGATGATTGAAATCAAAGCTTTGATGGGTGATTCGTCAGATAATATCCCCGGTGTTGCGGGCATCGGACAGAAAACCGCCGGTGACCTTATTCAGCGTTTCGGTAACATCGACTATATATATGAAAATCTTGATACTTTGGAAATCAAAAAAGGTGTTCATGATAAATTGGCAAATGATAAGGATAATGCTTATTTGAGCCGTACGCTCGGAACGATTTGCCTTGATGCACCGATAAATACCGATATGGATTCGTATATACCGAAGCCTGTGGACACAGCCTCGGCAATCAGACTGCTTGTCAAATTGGAAATGTTCGGCATTATTGAAAAACTCGGTCTGACCAGAGAAGGCTTTACCGTTGCTGATGAAAGTAAGTCGGAGTCTGAAAAAAGTAAATTTACACTTACTGAAGAGCGTGATTTATGTGCTTTGCTTGGTGTGTTCAAAAAGAGCGGAGAGGTATATTTTACTGCTGACATAAGCGGTAATAATTTGAATGGATTTTTCTTTTATGCCGACAATGAGGTGAAATACGTTCCTGCCGACTGCCTTGATTTTGATTCGTTCACTGAAAGTTTTTTCAGCGGCGAATGGAAAAAATATACCTGTGATGTTAAGCCGCTTTATAAGTATGCATTGATAAAAGGTTATGAACTTATCAACGTTTGCATGGATACGACTCTTGCAGGCTATATACTCAATCCGTCAGCGAGCGGATATGACCCGATTCGTCTTGCGGGTGAACTGAATATCACTGTACCGGAACTTGAATGTGCAGATTCTATACATGAAAACGCACTTGCAGCAGCTGTTATGAAGCCGGTTTGCGAGAGGATAAAAGAGCAGATTGAACAAAACGAAGAGGAACAGCTGCTTTATGAAATCGAACTTCCTCTTGCAAAGGTACTTGCAGATATGGAACACAACGGTTTTCTTGTTGACAAAGATGCAATCGCAAGCTATGGAGAACAGTTGCAGCTTCGCATTGATGAAATAACTGCAAGCATATTTGCTGAGGTAGGCTTTGAATTTAACCTCAATTCGCCCAAACAGTTGGGCGAGGCTCTGTTTGAGAAAATGGGACTGCCTGCAAAAAAGAAAACGAAAAGCGGCTATTCAACAAGCGCAGAAGTGCTTGAATCTTTAGCATGCGATTATCCGATTGTTGCGGATATATTGAAATATCGTACTCTTGCAAAGCTTAAATCAACATATTGTGACGGACTTTTAAAGGTTATCGACTCAGACGGCAGAATACGCTCAACTCTTAATCAGACTGAAACGAGAACAGGCAGAATTTCATCGCTTGAGCCGAACCTTCAGAATATACCTGTCCGCCGTGAAGAGGGCAGGGAGATACGCAGATTTTTCACTGCTGACGATGGCAAGGTGCTTGTTGATGCGGACTATTCACAGATTGAACTTCGTGTGCTTGCTCACATTGCAGACGATAAAACAATGATTGACGCGTTCAACAATGGAGAGGATATTCACACGATTACTGCATCGCAGGTGTTCAATATGCCGCAGATGATGGTAACACCGCTGATGAGAAGTCGTGCCAAAGCAGTAAACTTCGGCATTGTTTACGGCATTGGTGCGTTCTCGCTTGCAAAGGATATAGGAGTCACACGCAAAGAGGCAGATAATTATATCAAAGGCTATCTACACCATTACAGCGGGATTGATAAATATATGCAGCAGGTCGTTGCTCAATCGCGAGAGGACGGTTTTGCAAAAACGATTTTCAACCGCAGACGTTATCTTCCCGAACTTACTGCATCAAACAAAATGCTGCAAGCTTTCGGTGAAAGAGTTGCGCGAAACATGCCTGTTCAAGGAACAGCCGCTGATATCATAAAAATTGCAATGGTAAGAGTTTATGAGCGGCTGAAAAAAGAAAAACTTAGTGCAAAACTTATCATGCAGGTGCACGACGAATTGATTGTAGAGTGTGACGAAAGCGAGAAAGATGTTGTTTCATTCCTGCTAAAGGAAGAAATGGAAAATGCATGTAAAATGAAAGTTAAGCTGCTTGCTGATGTACACGCAGGAAAAACATGGTACGAGGCGAAAGAATAAGTAATAGGTAAGATGGAATAGTGAAGATGTATGCGGGGAAGATAGTACCTATTGTAAAATTTAGTCCGCAGAGGGAGAAACAATTAGGAATGAGGAGTTAGGAGTGAGGAACGAAGGTCGCGGATAAAATACATGCAACTATTAAATCCTTATCCGCGAAGTAAGGTTATACACAAACTCAAAACAGAAGAATTAATAAAAACAATCTACCAATAAGACTATAAGTAAAGACAGCCGACAAAGCCCCGGCCGTTTTGAATCTCTATGGTTATGGTGAACAGGCTAACCATAGCCGAACGTATTTCGTCATTATTGTACGGCGTCCAAAGGAAATGGGAGTTAGTACAAACTTATCTATAGCAAATTACGGCAAAAATCGGAACGATTTTTCG
>JAMPDR010000105.1 GCA_023665555.1 Ruminococcus sp. | reverse complement strand
AGCTGATCGACCGTGCTGATAAATTCAATGATCCGGAGCATGAAAAGGCATGGCTGATAAGAGTCACGGTGAATAACGCAAAAAATAAGCGGAAAAAACTTGCGCGTCAAAGCATACCGATTGAGGTTTGCTCAGAAGTTCAAACACAATCTTCAACGAATGATAAAGAACTGCTTAATGCTGTTTTGTCACTTGATGAAAAATACAGCACTGTGATTCACTTGTATTATTATGAAGGCTATTCCGTGTCAGAGATAGGTCGTATCTTGTCAATACCTGCCGCAACGGTGGGTACCCGTCTTGCACGGGCAAGGGCTTCTCTCAGAAAACAACTTGAAGGAGATTTCGTCAATGGATAAAAAAAGATACATCAATGAATTTGATTCAATCCGCCCCTCCGAAAGCTTTAAGCAAGACACTATCGTCTTGCTTAAGCAACACAAAATAAATTCCGCTAAGGAGGAAAAAACAATGTCAAAAAGAAAGTTCATAATGCCGCTGGTTGCGGTTGTTCTGATTCTCACTCTCGCATGCAGTGCATTTGCCGTGTCGGTTTTGCTGCATCCGTCACAGGTTGCCGAAAGGTTGGATGAACCTGCTCTTGCTGAAGTGTTTGCAGAAGATTCAACAGTTATCAATCAAAGTGTAAAAAGTAAGGGTTATGAAATTACACTTATGGGAATTGCGAGCGGCAAGAACCTTGTGAATTTTGCCGAAACAGACAAAACAAAATCATATGTTGTTTTCGCCGTGTCACGCACGGACGGAACAAAACTTGATATTATGGATAATCATCCTGTTTCTTTTGCCCCTGTTTTTGACGGTACTGCCGCATGGCGATTTAACGGCTTTGATTTGTCATTCGGTGTAAGTTCATTTGTTGAGGACGGCACATACTATTCGCTGTTTTGCTATGATGATTTAAGTGAATACATTGAAAAAGGAGTCAGCATTTTTGCCTTTGATGGTGATTTGCTCGGACCGTCATCTAATATCTTTACTTTCAACAGCGAAAGCGGCAAAAATGATTACAACAAAAATTATGACGGTGTGAAAGCAGTGTTTACACTGAAATGATTGCCATGACACAAACCTATTGATATTTACTTTGAAACCATCAGCTGTCATAAAAAGGTGACAGCTGATTTTATTATCCAAAACGAAAAGCTGCCCTTGCGGACAGCTTTTCGCATCAGAGAGAAAAAATGAAAAAACATAAGTGCAACAGGTGAGTTGGCTCTCATCAGTTGCAAACGGGTTGGTTTGCTTCAAAAGGGAGAATATTGTAAACCTTATCTCCGTCAACCATGCTGATGGGTAATTCGGGAATGAGAAGATGTATCATTGTCACAAAACCGTTGCTGTCCTCGCCGGGGAAACCGACCACGAGAAGTTCAGGCTTTGTTTTTGCAATATGAGCAGCAATGGTATATGTTGGCTCGTCACTGAAATAGACTGCCATTTCACCGCCCTCGCTCTTTGCGTAGCCGTATAGACGGTCAAGGATTTGCGGGTCGGTTCTTTCTTCGTTGAATTCCATCGGAAGCACAGAAATGACTTCAAGCTGCGCAGCGTTCTTTTCTGCCAGCACTTTGCCTGCTGCCACAAGAAGCTTTGATGATTCCTGCGGTGTAACGCATACAAGAACTGTTTTTCTGTTGTTCATGTGAACTTACCTCCTTTGTTAATTACATAATAGATTGATAACCTAAAGGCTACCTAAAACAAAGAATTACAAATTTGTAACAATTATTAAACTTCCTTAACGAACAGATACATTGTTAGTTTGAGAATATGAAAATATTAGTCAATTATTGTTTAGCGATGGATTTCTCAACAGTTTGTTCAGAGTTATATGTTGTGCAACAATATTTTTTGATGTGGTCATTAAACAACAAAACGAAGTCACATTGACGTGAAATTATTAAAAATTATTTAATTTGTTTACAATTTGTAAACATTAGTTTATATGTGTGTGATAATATTACTGTACAATTTACATAAGTTAAGTATATTGATGTGAGAAGGGTTAAATATTTTCACATTAATGACAAGACTGTTTGTAATTTTAAATTTTTATGCTGTTTATCAAAGCAGCAGAAGGGAGTTCACTTATGAAAAAGCGCAAATTCTCTGCAGTATTAAGCATCGTATTAACTTTGTTAATGGTGTTTAACTGCTCAATGGGTGTATCAGCATACAACGGAGATGTTACATACACCTCAAAATCCGGTCAATACACAGCAACAAAAATTTCTCACCCGAACAAGCCCCTCGGCACAACTGACGGTATCATTGATTATGTCGGCAATGGTGTTGTAAGTGCTTTGGATAAGGGTCAGGGCGACAGATCACAGAACTATGCATGGGCGGCAGTGCCTTATGGTGACTGTATTTACCTTACTACAAACTATAATTCAATGGTTGCAACACTCGAATTTATGGATACTGTTTTGGGTCATGATTATGATAAGAAACAAATGGAATCAGTACTCGATGTCTTTTATAACGGTTCTTTCCACACAGGTGTTGAAGATGGTGCAAATGTAGGCGGTACACTTGTTAAAATTAACGTTTTGACAAATGAAGTGACTTTGCTGATGTCCCGCTCGCTTAATGGTTACGGATGCCAGTTAAGAAACGGCTGTGAGTATAAAGGCAAGATATATTTCTGCGGTGCTGTTAACGGTTTGCCGAAAATTGTTCAGGTTGACCCGGAAACAGATGAATGTAAAATTGTTCATGAAGGAATATCTCAGGCTGACTACTATCAGGCATATTTGAAGGGATTTTCGCCGACAATCAGAGGTATCTGTGAGTTTGACGGCAAGCTTGTTATCAGTACAACATCGCTTGACGGTACACACATATTGATTTCAGATCATCCGTGGGACGGACAAGAGGCATTCACTGAAATTGCCAACGATGAAACCTTGTTTAACTATCCCGCATATAGATTCTGCGATAGCATATATGGCGGAGCTATTTGGGAAATGACAGAGTTTAATGGTAAACTTTATGTTTCAATTTGCACAGGTACACCGGAAAATCAGCCGGATTACAACACAATGCAGTCATTTGCAATTGTCAGAGGTGAGGAAAACGCTGACGGAAGTTGGTCATGGACTCCCATTGCCGGAAACAAAAAAGACGGTGCAAGATATACATTCGGCATTGATCCTGAGCGTACACGAGCAGGTGCAGGTGTTCTTCAAGTTTATGACGGATATCTTTATATCGGCGAATATAATGACGAGGAAATCGCACTCGAACGCATCATCTTTGAGTCTGATTTTGATTTCATGAACGAAAACCTCAAACAGTCCGTAAATCTTTACAGAATGGATAAAGATGAAAACATGGAACTGGTTGTCGGTGATGCAACAAAGATGTTCCCGAAGGGAAGCCTTTCAGGACTTGGCTCAGGCTTTGGACGCAATGAAAATCAATATATCTGGAGAATGACTGAATACCAGGGCAAACTCTATGTTGGTACATTTGACACAAGCAGCTTGCTTGAGCCTGTAGGTCAGTTCTCAAACGGTAACTTGCTTAAAATGTCTGTTAACGATTGGACAAAACTTCTTGGCTATGTAAAAACTTTACTTGATCTTCGTCTGAGCGCAGGCAATCAAGACGGCGAAAATACAGCTGATCTTAAATATTTGTTTGATAACTATACAGTTGCAGAAATTGCACAAAAACTCGCAGGAAATACTGTTGCGGCAATTGAGAAGATCGCCGGAAGCGGAACACAGCTTTTTGAATCGCTCAAAACAATCAGAGAAATTGCTCAAGGGTTCCTTGAATGTTCAAAATATCTCAGCAAAGCAACAAGAGGTTTTGACCTTTACGTTTCAGATGACGGCATAAACTATAAGGCAATCACTATTGATGGCTTTGGTGATCCCTATAACCACGGTCTTCGTGTTTTCGCAGACATGGGAGAGGGTCTGATGGTCGGCACTGCAAACCCATTTTATGCTGCTCAGGTTTGGATGCTTGAAGAAAATGCAGATTATGAAGAAACAGAGGATAAGGGTATTTTATCCACCCTGCTTGAAAAATTTGAAGAAATCTTCAAGTTCTTTGAAAATCTGTTTGATATGTTTCTCAAGCGTTTCGTTACTAAATAATATTCACCGCAACGCTTGTATAATTCGCAGTGAATAGATAAAAGCATAATGCAAATATTCCCCTGGCATCGCAATGGTGTCAGGGGAATTTTTTGGTTAACAAGTGAAAGTTGTGCCGGTATGCGGGCAGAGTGTGAGCCTGACCGGTAATGTAGTCCGCAGAGATAGTTGTGTAGATAACGATTCATAATTTGTTAATAATTTTGATTTAAAGTTGACAAATTCTTTATAGTATAGTATTATATATAAAAGCTGTTTTTTCAGCAAATTAAGGATGGTGGATTGAATGAACGTATTTATGATTGGCGGAACCGGACTTCTCGGTTGTGAAGC
>JAMPDR010000104.1 GCA_023665555.1 Ruminococcus sp. | reverse complement strand
CCTTCTTTCTTCTTTTTTACTAAAAATGGGTCACATCTATTTACAACACAGAGAACAATTTTGATTTTTTCATAATTTTCTGTTGACTTGTGTCGTTGGATGGTGTAATATATTAGTTAAGCAAAGGTGCTTTCCGTGGGGAAATGCACCCTTTTTTATTTTTGATTATTTTTGATATTATTCAATCATGAGTAACAGCACTCCTGTTGTTTAATATCAATTTAATTGAAGAGATAAATATCAGTTGCGGAAAGGTATGGTAATTATGGAAACAAGGTATATTATTGTTACGGGCGGTGTTGTTTCGGGGCTTGGTAAAGGAATAACCGCAGCGTCGCTCGGCAGATTGCTTAAGGATAGGGGACTCAAGGTTTCGGTAATGAAACTTGATCCGTATCTCAATGTTGATCCCGGCACAATGAATCCGATTCAGCACGGTGAAGTGTTTGTCACCGATGATGGTGCTGAAACCGATCTCGACCTCGGCCATTATGAACGTTTTATTGATGAAAGTCTGACTCAGAACAGCAACATGACTTCGGGCAGGGTATATATGACCGTTATTCAGAATGAAAGGAAAGGTGTGTATGGAGGACAGACCGTGCAGATTATTCCTCACATCACCGATGAAATTAAGCGCAGAATTGCCTTGAATAATAATCAGGCTGATGTTGTGCTCGTTGAAATCGGCGGTACGGTCGGCGATATTGAAAGTCAGCCGTTTCTTGAGGCTGTTCGTCAGTTTACGCAGGAATACGGCAGTGATAAATGCATGCATATCCATGTTACTCTTGTGCCGTATCTTGCCGCATCGCAGGAACTTAAGACAAAACCGACACAGCACAGTGTTAAAGAACTTCTCAGCATAGGTATCCAACCGGATGTTCTTGTTCTTCGCACAGAGCATACGATTGATGAGGGCAGTAAGGCTAAAATTGCGCTTTTCTGCAATGTGCCAAAGGAAAATGTTATTGAAAATAATAATATGCCGACCCTCTATGAAATACCTCTTGCACTCGAAAAAGAGGGACTTGCTGATGTTGTTATTAAGCGGCTTGGAATTGAATGTAACAAACCCGACCATACTGATTGGGAAAACATGGTATATCGCAATAAACATCTCGAAAAAACTGTTGATATCGCAATAGTGGGTAAGTATGTCGAACTTCACGATTCTTATCTGAGTGTTGCCGAAGCGCTTAAGCACGGCGGAATCAAACATAACAGCGAGGTGAATATCCACTGGATAGACAGTGAAACTGTTACCGATGAAAATGCTGCCGCAATGTTTGCAGACCTTGATGGTATTCTCGTGCCCGGTGGCTTTGGATCAAGAGGTATTGAGGGCAAAATATCTGCCGCAAAATATGCAAGAGAGAATAAGCTTCCGTATTTTGGTATCTGTCTTGGTATGCAGATTGCAATCATAGAATTTTCACGTCATGTTCTCGGCTTTGAGGATGCCAACAGCAGTGAGATTGATCCTGAAACAACGCATCCTGTCGTCGACTTGATGAATGAGCAAAAGGATGTTGCCAACATGGGCGGTACAATGCGTCTGGGTCAATATCCGTGCGTGCTCAAAGACGGCACAAAAGCGTATGAAGCATACGGTCAGCAGCTTATTTATGAGCGTCACAGACATCGCTACGAGGTTAACAATGACTACAGAGATCAGCTTGAAAGTGCAGGCATGTGTCTTTGCGGGGTTTCACCAGACAAGCATATCGTTGAGATGTGTGAAATACCCGATCATCCTTGGTTTGTTGCGTCGCAGGCACATCCGGAGTTTAAGTCAAGACCGAATAAAGCTCATCCTTTGTTTGCCGGTTTCGTTGAGGCTACGGTTAAGCACAGAGAGAACAAGTAATTGTTGCTATTTAAAAAGCTGTTGAATTATTATGGTTCAACAGCTTTGTTTTGTTTAAAATTTGGAGTTTAATTTGTGCTTTCCTCGCCTGCGGCAGGAAAAACTCAGCAAATAAATCCTCACCGCTTTTGTATGTTTTTAGTTGCTTGACTTTTTAAATATTTCTGCCCGGCTGAAAGTTACATGCAAGGGAATGTTGTTTTCTTTGAGCGAACACAAGTCAATGTAAAGTTTAAATCGATTGTTCGGGAGAATTGAAATAATGTCATCCATCCACCATAATTTACCGTAATCAGACAATTTTACGGGTGATGATTTTAGTTTATAATTGAACAAGGCTATTTTAATTATATCACTTTCAAAAAGTGCGCCTTCTGAATCAAGTTCAATTTCCATGCAATTGTAATCTTCTCCATGATCACCGGATAATTCTATTTCTTTTATTGAGATAATCTCTGCATCATGCAATCCGTTTGTCCAATACCACTCGGGAACATGGTTACATATATCATTATTGCGTTTCATAAATAATCTCCTTTATTGCAGATACATAGTCATTCTTGTTTATGATTTTAAATTCATATCTGCAAAAATCAGTTTGTGCGTTTTCAGGTATATCTTCAGCCTCGGTGAGAAAAACAATTTTTCTGCACTTTTCACAACCGAAAAACTCGTTACATTCATTAAATATATTATCAATTTCTTTTTCGGATAAGAATGAATATTCGTAATCACCGTCATCATCCTGTATATATAACCACTCGTTATTTTCATTATCATATTCAAAAGAGAAGTCATTAACAATCAATATATCATTATAAATAAAATATCCGTATGCACATTTTTTATAGTTATCGTTTCGATGAAACTCAATCGGTAGATGATTTTCAGTAATTATGTTATAAATTTTAACATTAAGATCATTGACGGCAAAGCAATAATATTTTTCTTTTGTGTTTTTGTAATAAGATGAATTAATATATTTCAAAAAGTCGATCGGAAGATAGAACAGCAAGAAAATACAGAAAACAACTGCAATCGGAATCAGCATAATTGTAATAAATATATCTTTAATTTTGGTTTCCGTCTTTAGCATAAGAATCACCTCTTTTCAAGAATTATAGCATAGAATCAGTGTTGTTGCAATTAATAATACATTTTTCTAAAAGTCATAATTGTTGATGCAAATTTAAATGTTTTTCAGTATATTCATCACCTGTTAACACATATATTTCGCTTGCCAAAATAATGGCATAACTTTGTATGTAACAGCAAAATTTTATGGTGAATTTGATTGCTTTTGAGTGGTGAATATATTATAATAATCAGGCGATACCAATAAATTATAAGGAGAAATTTTTACGATGAAGAAAAACAACAAAGTATCGAAGAACTTTTGGTTCAACCTTGTGTTGTTTGGACTGATGGGTCAGATTGCGTGGAACGTTGAAAACATGTATTTCAACACATTCCTTTATAACTCCATCTACTCAAACGGTGCAACACAAGCCGCAATCAACGGAACGATGCCTGTTATGGACGCAATAAGCATGATGGTTGGCTTAAGTGCGGCAACAGCAGTCATCACAACATTTATCATGGGCACTCTCAGCGATAAGATGAGAAAGAGAAAGGTGTTCATCTCTGCCGGTTACATAGCATGGGGTGTTATCACCGCATTGTTCGGACTGATTTCGAGAGATAGTATCGCAGCGATTTTCCACCTTTCGGATGAAGTCAAAATCCTTTCTGTCACTGTATGGACGGTTATCATCATGGACAGTGTCATGACGTTCATGGGATCAACCAGTAATGACTCCGCATTCAACGCATGGATTACCGATGTTACAGAGCCGAAAAGCCGCCCAAGAGTTGAAACCGTGCTTGCAGCCTTACCGATTGTTGCAATGGGCATTGTTGTCGGTATAGGCACACTTGCACAAACAGGTGTTATGAGTTACGGAACATTTTTCCTCGGACTCGGTGTATTTGTTATCTGTTGCGGAGTAATCGGTTTATTCACACTCAAAGACCCCGAAAACGCAATGCCAAAAGAAAATTCAAACTATTGGGCAGATTTGTTCTACGGATTCCGTCCGAGCGTCGTCAAGAGCAATGCTCGTTTGTATCTTGCACTTGTTTCAAGCTGTTTCTTTGCGGTTGCCGTTCAGGTGTTCTTTCCGTATATTCTCATTTATTTGCAGTATGTAATTTTCCCGGCATCAACGGAGATTGCACTAACATCACCGAAGTTCATTATTGCCGCAGTAGCAGCTGTCGCTGCGATGGCAGGAGGCATCATTTCGCTTTTGAAACTTGGTGAGAAGAAGAACAAAACATATGCACTCCTTCCCGCAGGAATTCTGTTTATAGTAGGTCTTTTCCTTATGGGATTCTCTCACAATTTACTCACATTTGTGTTGTCAGCCGCCCCGACCGTTATCGGTTATGCCGTGCTAATGATTATGCTCGGTGCATCCGTGCGTGACTTCACTCCTGAGGGCAAGGCAGGACAGTTCCAGGGTATCAGAATGATTTTCAATGTTCTCATTCCAATGGTATTGGGACCTGTTATCGGTAGCTTTGCAAGTAAAAATTCCGGAATTACATATATCGACGAATATAACGTATCGCAGATTGCGCCGACATCAAACATGTTCCTGTATGCATCCATCGTTGCCGTTTTCGTGTTCATACCGCTTGGATTCCTTATCAAAAAAGGTTTTGAAGTGGCGGGCGAGAAGGAGTAAGTAAAAGGTGTAATGAAATAATGTAAGTCCTAAACATGGCTAAATGGTATGTTTAGGACTTGCTGTATTTTTGAGAACTATATTAATAATTTAACCCGTGGTGCTATTAAAAAGCAAGATGTTTAATAGAAATGGGATTATGAAA
>JAMPDR010000103.1 GCA_023665555.1 Ruminococcus sp. | reverse complement strand
CGTTGATTGTTTCCAAATATGACGGCTCTTTTTTGAAAAACACTGCACCCGAACCAAAAAACGGTTCTAAATACACTTTGTGTTCGGGAAAATGCGATACTATCCAATCTCCCAATCGCCATTTTGCTCCGGGGTATTTTAATATTGCTTTCATGCCCTCATCTCCTCACGTATCAAAATCATCATAATCAGTGCCTTTTTCCATATGTGCACGTGTTGCTGCGGGTCTTTGCCACATTCTTGCCCATTTGTTCCAATCTGCTGAATACTCGGTTTTGGTATCAGAAAAATCTCTGTATAATTGAACAAACGGCATTGCTCCTGCTTCATACACTTCTCTCGCTCTTGCTTCGTCTTTGTCACGGTTTTTGCCGTATGACAGCACATAACAATGAATTTTGTTTCGGTTAAATCCTACCTTTTGCAGTTTTTCACACGCTTTTTTAAAGTCGGGTAATCGTGCGTCTGTATCACAGGCTAACCACAATTCTTTCACTTTGTGCGTACCCAATGCCGCAAGACTTTCACAAAAATGGCTGTCTATCAAATCAGGTTCTAAACCACCTTTGAAACAAATACCTCGCTGTGTTTTTAGCATTTCAAAAACCGTATCCTTGTGATGTTTAGACGCTTGCAGGAAATTGTTATCCTGAATGATATTTCCCTGACAGATAGGTAATTCAACCAACTTGCCCTCATTCTTCGGAACACAGCACCACGGGCAATTGTTGTTGCAGCCACGTGTTGTGAAAATGATGTTTTTCTTCATGTACATACCTTGTTCAAAACCTTTGACTTCCGATCCATACGCAACACCGCCGAGTTTGACTGGCTTGTTCGTCTGTCCCTCCCATTGATATGCTAATTCTTCGCACAGTTTCTTGTCCCATGTGAATGTACATGACACATGAATTTCATCATGTTCGGGTATAAATATCGGCAGCGGCGGCATACCTATAAATGCATAATCATCATCAGGTGTATAGCTGTTTCGGTGTGGAAATACTCTGATTATCTTTTTCATGCCCTCATACCTCTGACTTCACATACACCTCATGCGATCCGTCAATATACGCTTTTTCCTCGTCTGCCGGTTCATAACCCAAACGAACCAACAGTCCATATAACGCTTCAAGTTTGGCACATTTTGAATATTCACCGTAATAGTTGAAACAGTCAACGTTTTCGCCTTTGATTTCATGACAACAAACCGCAAGCATCGTTTTTGCAGGATATTTTTCAATAAATTCAGTGAACTGACTGTCATCTTCATTCTCGTCAATTTCAACGTCAATGTCCGCATATTCTATTGCATCAATCAATTCCGGGTAATAGCAACTGCTATAGAGATTCGTCAAATAAAATGCAGTGATTATAGGCAAATCACCTTTCTTTTCGTGATAACTGCGGACAAAATCAAGACGGCTGTTCTCACATTGTTTGTCTATCTCTTCCAGTTTTTTAATTCTTGCCGCCTTCAAATGCTCTTTTTCTGCCTGTCTTTCTTTTTCAGCGTCCATTTCAGCTTTTTCTTCTTCTGCAATTTCACGATACAAATACACCCAACTCCATTTGAACGCATATGTATATTTAACCTCATTCGCATCTTTCGGAATCGCAAAATCATCAGGAACAGCAGTGTACAAATTCTCGCTTAAATATGTCTTGAATCCTGCATCACACTCCTTGACTTCATCTGCAAAACTGTTGAAAATCTCTCGCCACGTATTTTCTTTTGCTTTAGTTTTCATGTTGCTTTTCGCCCTGTCACATGCCCATTTGAAATTGCTTGTTCCGATATACGGCAACACATTTTCTCTTTCATCTTCATCAATAGCCGCAAGTTCAACCAATTCTGCAATGGTTGCACCTTTTTTCTCAGCCTGCATGACATTGTCCTTGCCCAATTCAGCAATTTTCACTCTGCGTCTGACGGTGGATTCAGAAAATCCCGTTCTATCTGAAATGCCCTCAACGCTTTCACCCAAATCAAGCAACATCTGCATGCCGAAAGCCTCTTCCGAAACTGTCAAATCCTCACGCTGCATATTTTCGGCAAGCATGGTTGCAATCTGTTCCTTGTAGTCCATGCGAACAATCTTGCAGGGCAGTTCTTTCAATCCTGCCTGTTTTGCCGCCTTGAAACGTCTGTGTCCGATGATGATAGTAAATCTGTTCTTATGCTCTGCTGCATCTTCGCTCGGGTGTGCTTCTGCCCATGTTACAACAGTCAAATTCTGCATAATACCGCTTTTCTTGATGCTTGCGGCAAGTTCCGTGACATCACCGATGTTCTTTCTTGGATTTTCAGGGTGTTCTGTTAAATAGCTGATAGGTATATTTACAATTGTGTTCATGTTAAATTACTCCTCTTGATTTTATTTTTTTTGGTGTCCGCTAATCATTCCACGCACACCCTGCCGTTGTATATAAACGCAATCGCTTCATCTTTAAACTTTGCGACTTCTTCTTGGCTGACGTAGATGTATGTATAACCGTTTTTGCTGTGAAACGTATCGGCAAGAAATTCAAATTTTTCACCGCCGACTAAGCCTACAATAATTGTGTCTGTCATTCGTCAACACTCCATTCTTTATTTAAAACTTCAATTTCTTCATCAGTATGCTCTTTGCATTCCGTCACGATATAATATCCTGCTGTTTCTTTCAGCTGTTGTCCTCTCGTTTCATCATCATACAAACAGCCGATAAGTTCAAACAGCTTGCAAAACGTCTTTTTCTGCGACAGCTTTTTTATACCCTTTGTCAGGCAGTCGAACAGAGCATTTGTCCTCATACGCATATCATGCAACTGTTTATAAATCAGTGCATTATGTTCCTCGACACCCACATATGTAACAAACATATTTTTTAGTCGCTTGCTGTATTTTTCGTCAATCTTGTTGACTTCATTTTCGTTTGCACACGGCTCATATAATTTCCTTAGCCGATCATAGTAATAAACATACTGCGGCTTTTTTGTGAAATTATCGGGCAGACTGCACTTTGCTTTTGCACATTCATTGATGATGTCAAAACGCTTTTCGATGCCGAAGAACGTTTCATCATCTATTTCAATTTCTATCGTCATATCATCACCTCGTCTATTCAATTTTTCTTATGCGATATTCAAAATATCTGTATCCAAACACATCAAAACCACTCTTGACATACTTATCAATCAATTCATATCCATCAGGAACATGCGGAAGATTTCTGAACGTACTCGATCTTGTCACTTCTTCACGTTTAATCACAGGTTTACGTAAATTTCTTGACGGATGATATCTCTGACCTGTCCATTTATGTAATGCTTCAAATGTGATTCTTGAATGTTCGATGAAATACCACGCAAGCCTTGAAAAATCTCCGTCATCATACATGATTTCGTATGACACTCGACCTGCATTTTCCGTTGTATTGCTCCAACATTTTTGTATCAGCCTTACATCTGAGCAATTAATCACCATATGAAAATGACGTGATTTTCTTTTTCCGATGCCGTAAACAAAGATATATTTCAGTTCTTTTCCCTGGTTACGTAGCTGTGTCCTCATAAGCCGTATGAATCGGTGTATATCCCTTTCCATTTCCTCGGCTGTTAACACATGATTCACCTTACCGTTGTATTTCAGTATTAAATGTAAATCTTCACCGCCAACAAAATTTTCACACATCAGCCAACGAAGTTCATTTTCTGCATTTTTAAAATTGACTTCTTTCATCTCATCAGATGTCGGCTTTGTTTTCTTTCTTCTCGGTTCGCCTTTCGGTCTTTGTTTCCCTGTATGATATAGCTTGATTTCAGTTGTCTTTCCGGCAATGACTGTCTTTTTTATATATGCCATTTCAACAACTCCGTTAATTCTGTGCTTGTTCTAAAAATAATACTTTTAAGAACCTCGCAAGCGAGCCGCCAAACCCGCTTTTTTTCGGCTATTCAAGGCGATTTTTCACCTTGATTTTTTCTGTTGACGAACGGTGCAAAATGTGTTAAAATATATTTGTGTGTAACACTATTTTGCACCGCACTTCGGTGTAATTCAGTTTCATATATCGGCATCGCACGCTGACATATGGAACTGTTTTTTTATTTGCCCTCACGGACCGCACACGCACGTTCTCTGACTGTGGGCTTGTCCGTTCTGCTGAAAACGCTGCTTTCAAATTTAGCTGCGTTGTAATTGCCTTTCAGCACCGGAACAACCTGCTCGGCAACTTCAACCTGCAATTTCAGCTTTTTGTTTTCAGCTGCCAACTGACGGTTTCGCTCAATCAACTGTTTGTTCTGCTTCCTGATTCGCTTTCCGCTGCCCGTGTGACGTTCAACAACATCTGACAGCCACAAAACGAACATCAGCATTGCAAAACCACATGCAATAACCGCAAACAGTCCTATGTACCACCACATAGCTTACGCTCTCCTTTCAATAGAACTTGAAACCGTTCTTTTGATTTTGATAACACTGTCACTGTTGACCGACAGCGTAATCTTGCCCAGTCCGCTGACATAAAAATCCGCTTTCAGCAAATCCAAATCAACCATGAACGGAATCAGCTGTTCAATATGCCTTTTGATATCTGCGTACATTTCATTGCTGCCCTCAATTTCTTCATCATTGTAAAATCTGTATGCGAACACATCATTCAATTCAGCGGTTGCATCCTTAATGTGTTTCGCTCTGATTCTTGCATGAACGGCTCCGTCGCATTTACATTTGTTGAACGCATACTCGTCACGCTCCGCTTGGCTCTCTGCATCACAAAAAAATGTTTGTCCGCAAAATTTACACGCTGCTATACTTTCCATAA
>JAMPDR010000102.1 GCA_023665555.1 Ruminococcus sp. | reverse complement strand
TGAATATATTTTATCATTCATTCTTCTTTGTGTCTACTTTTACTATACAACTTTCTTCCTTTCGCTTTTTTCTTTTAATTCTGAGAACATTTATTTGCCGCTTTTCGTTTTTATAGAACATGATCAAAGCAACGATAAGCGGTAAAAAACACAGAAAATACATATAGTGATCCATGATACTTTACCTTTCATCCCCAAGTACCGCATGAGCGCACTTGATTCCGTCAACGGCCGCCGACACAATGCCGCCTGCATATCCTGCCCCCTCGCCGCACGGGTAAACCCCTCTGACATTCGACTGATATATATCGTCACGAAGAATCCTGACAGGGGAGGAACTGCGGCTTTCCGGTCCTGTTAAAACCGCATCGGGGAGCGCAAAGCCATTCAGCTTTTTGTCCATCTGAACAAGTGCGTATGCCATCATATCTGTAACTTTTTTCGGAAGTACCTGCCTTAAATCAGATGGCGTAACACCTGTTGTGAAACTGGGTTTGACAAAGGAAAGTTTTGTTGACTTGGTGTTACCCAGAAAATCGCCCACAAGCTGACACGGTGCGGTGTAGTCGCGTCCTGCAATGTCAAATGCCTTGTGTTCAATCGTTTTTTGAAGTTCGAAGCCTGCAAGCGCGTGCTCTGAGGGGAAATCTTCGGGATATACATTAACAAGAATCGCTGAGTTTGAGTTTTCCTTATCACGTGCATATTCGCTCATGCCGTTGGTTACAACACCGTTTTGCTCAGATGTTGCACTGATAACAGTGCCGCCGGGGCACATGCAGAAAGTGTATGCACCGCGTTCATGCTCAAAGTGGCATGCCAGCTTGTATACAGCGGCAGGCAGAGCAGGGTGGGCGGCAAATTTGCCGTATTGCGCCTTGTCGATAAATTCACGGGGATGTTCGATTCTTGCGCCGACCGAGAAAGGCTTTTGCATCATCTGTAAACCTTTGTTGTAAAGCATTTTGACGGTATCTCTTGCGGAATGACCGATTGCAAGAATGACCGTGTCGGTTTCAAGGTCAGTTGACTTTCCGTTTTGCTCAAATGTTACCCCTTGAACCGATTCGTTATATATGATAATATCCGTAAGCTTTGTGCCGAATCTGACCTCGCCTCCGAGGGAGATTATCTCTTCACGCATGTTTTTTACAACATCAACAAGTTTGTCTGTTCCGATGTGCGGTGTGCCCGAATAGAGGATATCTTCGGGTGCGCCATGCTCAAAAAATTCAAGGAAAACTTTGCGGCAAAGTGTGTTTTTGATTCCTGTTGTCAGCTTGCCGTCTGAAAAAGTACCTGCACCGCCTTCGCCGAACTGTACGTTTGATTCGCTGTTGAGTTGACGTGTTTTAAAAAAGCTGTTTATGTCGGCGGTTCGTGTGTCAACATCGTTGCCGCGCTCAAGCACGATTGGCTTGAAGCCTGCCCGTGCAAGTGTCAGTGCCGCAAAAATACCTGCCGGACCGAAGCCTGTAATTACAGGACGAAGCGTGGAGGTACGCTTGATTGGCGGCATTTCATATTTATATGGTTCTGATATCGAAACCTTGTTTGAATGAATACGGTTAACGATTTTCTCCTCACTGCCGTTTATTTCAACATCAACTGTATAGGAAAAGAAGATATCATTCTTATTGCGGCTGTCGATGGACTTCCTGACAATTGTAATGTCTTTGATTTGCTCATCTTTTATTTTAAGTACCTTGACGCAGCGACCGAATAAATCTTCTTTTGTTCCGTCAAGCGGTTGTTTGATTTCACTGATTCTTATCATTTTTTATTCTCCTGAAACGATACTCTTACCGCAAAGTCTGCCGCTGCTCCATGCCCATTGCAGGTTGTATCCACCGCAAAGAGCGTCAACGTCAAGCAGCTCGCCGCAGCAGTAAAGACCCTTGCATTTTTTTGATTCCATGGTTTTGTTCCGGAACTCGTCCGTATTTGCTCCGCCTGCCGTGACCTGCGCATCGGCGAAGCCTTTAGTGCCGCTTATGTCAAAATCAAATTTCTTGCACATCGCGGCAATTGCTTTTATGTCTGCGGCGGTCAGTGTGCTGATTTTTCTTTCGGGTGAAATTCCTGCATTTTTGATAATTACCATTCCGATTTTTTTCGGCATGAATCCCAAAAGCAGATTTTCCGCTTTAGTTTCGCCCGCATTTTTATGTATATGTTCAATTGCATCCGTCAACTCGGAATAGTTCATACTTGGAATAAAATTGACTCTGACAGTCAGTTTTTCGTTGCACCGTGCCGCAAAAGCCGAAAGCTGCATTGACGCGATTCCCGATAAAACACCGTCACCGAAAAGCAGTTCGCCGCTTTCTTCGGCAACTGGCTTGCCATCTGATATAAGCGTCATTTTAACCGCCGCGCGGATGCCTTTAAGCTGTTTTGCAACAGGATTTGATGTTGTCAGCTTAACGAGTGACGGAAATGTTTTTGTGACGCTGTGACCGAGTGATGTCAGCAGTTCATAGCCGTTATGTTGTTTTACTGCCGCTTTACCGCCGCAGGCTAGAACAACTTTGTCATATATTTTAACGTCATTTATTTTGTATGCGTTTTGGCTTTTCGCAATTTTTTTTACTGTTTCACCGCAGAGAAAAATTATTCCCAACCGCTCACATTCAAGTCTGAGCACATCAAGAACACTTGCCGCCTGATTGCTCAGCGGATATACACGACCCTCGCTGTCAGCTTTGGTGTAAAGACCGAGTGAATTGAAAAATTCAATGTTTGATTGCGGCGGATATTGTTCTAAAGCTGAGCGGTAAAACGCATACTTGCCGAAATAGGTGCTAAGACTT
The DNA here is from genome assembly GCA_023665555.1 of Ruminococcus sp. Taxonomy (GTDB): domain Bacteria; phylum Bacillota; class Clostridia; order Oscillospirales; family Acutalibacteraceae; genus UBA6857. Next base: position 2,102 of record JAMPDR010000102.1, on the reverse strand, counting down.
GTATCCAAGTTAGTCATATTGCATCTGCCGTTGCCTGTTGCAAGCAGTTTTTTTCCGACTCTGTCATTTGATTCAAAAACAGTGACTGATATCTTTTTGCCGAGTTTTTTTGCTTCACGCATGGCTTCAATTGCGCACGCAAGACCTGACGCACCGCCGCCGATAATTGCAATTTTCATTATCCCACCGCCTTTTCAACAAGATATTTTATCATATCATGTGAAATAAAACAACCGATAAATTGTAACTTGACGAAAATATACGTCAATAGTATAATTAAAATATATCCTATTGAAATCTGAAGAAAAGAGAAATAAATATGAAAATAATTGAAACAGCACTTAAAGAGGTTAAAATTGTTGAACCGCAGGTCTTTGGTGATAATCGCGGTTGGTTTTATGAATCGTACAGCTATGAAAAACTTGCTGAGGGTGGGATTGATGTGCAATTTGTTCAGGATAATCGCTCTTTTTCAGCAAAGAAAGGTACGCTCAGAGGACTGCACTTTCAGAAGAATCCTATGTCGCAGTCAAAACTTATCGGCTGCACAAGGGGCGAGATTCTTGATGTTGCCGTTGATATTCGCAAAGGTTCACCGACTTATCTTAAATGGGTTTCAGTGAAACTTACGGCTGAGAATAAAAAAATGCTGTTCCTGCCGAAGGGCTTTGCTCATGGTTTTGTGACCCTTACCGATGATGTTGAAGTGTTCTATAAAGTTGACGAATACTACAGTCCGGAAAATGACAGGAGCATCCGCTATGATGACCCGTCAATTGCGGTTGAATGGAATGTGGAGAATCCGACCCTTTCACAAAAGGACATCAATGCACCGCTGCTTTGTGACAGTGATGCAAACTTTATTTACGGAGAAACGAAATGATTATTGTAACAGGGGCAAACGGTCAGCTTGGCTCAGATGTATGCAAAGTTCTTCAAAAAAGGAATATTGAATTCATAGGTATGACCCATGATACGCTTGATATTACGGACGCGAGAAAGGTTGAAAATTTTTTTGAAACGCACAATGTTGATGCAGTGATTCATTGTGCCGCATACACTGCGGTTGATAAGGCTGAAACGGACGAGGAAAACTGTATGGCTGTTAACTTCCGCGGTTCTCTCAATCTTGCACGTTGCTGTGGCAAAAGCGGTATAAAGCTGATTTATGTCAGCAGTGACTATGTCTTTAACGGCAGGGGAACAAAACCGTTTGAAGTGGACGGCGAAAAAGGCCCGCTTAATGTATACGGTAAAAGCAAGCTGTTAGGCGAGCAGGCAGTGCAGGAAAACTGCGAAAAATATTTCATCGTCAGAACTTCATGGGTGTTCGGTGATAAGAATACCAACTTCATTCACACAATGCTGAAACTGAGTGAAAAATATGACAGCGTTAAAGTTGTATGTGATCAAATAGGTTCTCCGACATATTCAAAGCATCTTGCTAAATTGCTTTGCGATATGGTGATAACTGAAAAATACGGGGTATATCATGCAACCAATGAAGGATTTTGCTCATGGAGTGAACTTTGCGAAAAAGCATATGAACTTAAAGGTAAGACAACAAAAGTCATTCCCGTCACCACATCGGAATATGGCAGTAAAACTGACAGACCGCTGAATTCAAGGCTTTCCAAAAAGAGCCTTGACGATGCAGGTTTTGAAAGACTGCCGAAGTGGGAAGGGGCGGTTGAAGAATATTTGGTTTAATGCGTAATTCGTAATGCGCAATGCGTAATTGCGGGGAAGATAGTGCCTGTCGGAAGATATCTTCCGCAGAGGAAGAACGATATGTTTTCGTAGGGACGCCGCTTGCTGCGTCCGTGCAGTCTAGCCGCTTTGTATATGTCTAAGATTAAAAATCTATCTATAGAGAGCGACCCGAATAACATATATTAAAAACATATCATATAAATTATAGATATACAAATTTTTTAACTTGTCAGCGGACGCAGCAAGCGGCATCCCTACTACCTTGTTTCATCTAAAACTTTACATTTTTGTATAAGACAGCAATCAATCAACATAAAAGATTGTGGAAACGGTCAGTTCTCACGGATGCCACTTCGTGTCATCACCCCTCCGCCTGCTAACGCAGGCAC
>JAMPDR010000101.1 GCA_023665555.1 Ruminococcus sp. | reverse complement strand
TCTACTTCCCAATTACACATTCTCTCTTAAACTTTGTTCAGTTTTGAAGGTATATAAAAATGAAACTCGCTTTTGTGGCGAGTTTTTTTGTTTATCACAATGAAGATTTTAGTTTATATAGTTGGTTATGTCAACAGTTGACACCATTTGATAAAAATGGTAAACTTAATTCATAAATTGATATTTAGGGGCGAAGAAAATGAAAAAAGCATTTATAAGAATCATCTCATGTGTCATGGTGGTTATCATGGCGCTGACATCAGCACCGCTTGGCGGGCTTGTTGGGTTGGACATCGGCGAGATGTTCAGCGAAAAAGCCGTTGCGGCAAGCTACAAAGTTGGCGACATCATCCGGTACGGCAACTATCCGCAGAGTGAAGTGAAAGACAGCACAACGTTGAAACTGCTCAATGCGACGAACACGCAGTGGAAATCATATAACTATTACTCAGGCACAGGCAGCTGGTCTGATGGAAAAATGAAGCCGTCAGATTATATGCAGTACAGAGATGTTGATCTTGACTCAAGCAGATACAGAGCGGTTAAGTTTACACAATATAGACCATATTGTACTGGACATACACATTCGTCTTCAAACAGTTATCAAGATGATAATGGCTATTATGTAAACAGTACATATTGGTTTAAATATGAGCCATTGAAGTGGAGAGTACTTGATCCAAGCACAGGCTTGATAATGTGCGAAAGTATCATAGATTCACAGGCATATCAGAATACGATTTATTGTTACTCAAGTTTATTACTATCAAGATACAACAAAGTCAACCTATGCAAATGATTATGCGAAATCATCAATCAGAAAATGGCTTAATGATGATTTTTATAACACAGCATTCAGTGCAGGACAAAAATCAAACATAAAAACAACAACGCTTAATAATGACTGCTGGAATCCATCTTATACACAATATAACTCAGCATCAACAAAAGATAAAATCTTTCTTCTTTCATATGATGAAGCAAAAACAAGTGCATACGGATTCAGTTCAAATGCATACGATTATGACACAGCCAGAAGAGCACAGGGAACAGATTATGCAAAGTGCCAAGGACTGTGGGTAAACACCTATTACGGCAATTCGTGGTGGTGGCTCCGTTCGCCTGTTGACGGTTCTCTGAATGCGTGCGGAGTCTATGACTATGGCTACTCTACTATCGGCAGTTATGTCATCCATACGTATGATGGCGTTCGGCCGGCTTGCAAACTTTCCAATCTGAGATCTGACATCTCCCAATCTGAAATGGGCGCTTCGCAGGTTTCTCAAAAAGATGAAACTATAAACATTACCCCAAAACAAAGCGGATATAATGAAGCATTTTTCAATTTAACAGGAGTAACTGCAAAATACGGTTCAGAAACCAAGACCAACACAGAAAGTGATAAAAGCTTCAATTTCAAAAAATTAAATACCCTCGAATCACTTAAACTGACCAAGGACGGATTCAGAGATTACATAATTCCATATAATGTTGTTAACTCCATGACTGACGGAACAAACTTAGATGCGTATATGTCGCTTGATAAAAAAGATGGCAAGCCGTATATATCAAGTGTTTTCGGAAAGGATTCAAATAAAAGCGAATATCAGGACTTGTTCAAGTCTTCAATAACCGCTGAATACGGAAACAAATATGATATTGTTGTAACAGCGGTAGGTGTGTCAGGTTCTGCAACTTACACAATTAAGCAGGATTCAAAGCATTATTTAACAAGCAAAACAGGTGTTTTCAGTGCAGTTGATTTATTCTCCAAGTTGGATCTAAAAAAGGAAGTTTATGTTTATGTGACGGATTCAAAGGGTAAAACTTCCGACCTTGAAAAGGTTAAAATTTCAAAGTCAACCGATGATGGTTCACTAACAAAAATACTTAACGCATCAACCTACAGCCTGGGCGGTTCGGGTGGAGTAACAATAAAAATACCGGACGAGAATCCGATTTTCGGCAACAGCACAATTTCGCTGAAAGCTTTCTCTGCACCGTTAACAACTTACTATGATGCAACAAACGGAACATATATTGCAACAATTGGTTGGGATTTGTATTCTTACACGAAAACCGATAAGACTGCAATATCGTCTTCCACACATTCCCGTTTTACAACTATCGGTGACGGTGAAACTAAAAAAGCATATCAAAATTTCAAAGAAAGCTTTGGCTATTTAAATAAAAAACCGTTTGCCAAAGATGAAAAAGATAAGAACGGAAAAAGCTATAAAGAGCAATGGAACAGTCTTGTCAACAGATGTAAAACCGCTTCAAAATACAGCACAGCAACCAAAGATAAAAACTTTTCAGCAGATTTCCTGGGCTATCTTGAATTTGCCATTACGGAGCAGGGCTTTGTAATTAAAGAAGCAAACCTGAAAGTCGGAGCAGAGTTTTCATATTCTTACACTTATCAGGGTGCAGTTTGGGTTATACCTGCGTATTTCAAAGCTACGCTTGGTGCTTCTGCTGCACTTGAAGGTTCGGCAAAAAGAAGTGTTGTGGACACGAATTTACCGTTTGAATTTGAAATTGCTCTCGGAATCGAGCCGAGCCTTGCACTTGAAGCAGGAATCGGCGTTGAAAAACTCGCAAAAGCCGGAGTTGAGGCAAAAGGAACTGCACCATTAAACATTGAATTTAAAAAGAAGCATATAACCCTCGATTTTACAGGCGAAATTAACATAAAAACTAAGGCTTTCATTTTTTCATGGGATAAAAAACTGATTGACGGAACGATAAATGTTCTTGATAAATATTGGGGTTCAACAAAAGCTTCTGCACCTGCAAAATTGTTGAATATTAAAGACCCGATGAGCGAAGAAGTGCTGAACTTTAATAGAGATGACAATGGAGTAGAATCAATCATAGACCGTGATTACGCAGAGAATACGTCTGAGTGGTTTGGTCAAAAAAGTAGCTTTGCAGATAGAATGAAAGCGAAATCTGTTTCAACTGATTCAGTTTCAATTAAGCAGCTGCAAACAAGTGTTTTTGAAGATGGCAAGCCTGTAACTGTAAGCATAGGTGACAAGATGCTTATGGCATGGATTGAGGACGACGTAACTCGTGATGAATATAACCGTATGAGGCTTATGTATTCTGTTTATGACGGAACAAGCTGGAGCAAGCCGAATTCTGTTTATGACAACGGAATGAATGACGATGCTCCTGTAATTGTCAGCGACGGTAAAAAAGTTTATTTCGCATGGCAGAAAATTGCAGAAACGCTTGACAAAAACGCAACAGCGGCAAAAGCTTTGCAGAAAGTTGACATATACACAGCGGAATATAATTCAGACAAAGGAGTTGTTGAAAATGTTCAAAGAATCGCAACAGACGGATATGATTATGCTCAGTGCATAACAATTGAAAACGGTGCTCCAGTGGTATACTTTGCTAATTGTGCTGATGAAACGGTTGCAACAAGCTTTAACAGTAAAATTTATAAAGTTACGGGAAATAAGAAAACGGTTATTGTTTCCGATTTGCCATATGTTCAAACAATTACAGCCTCCGATTCAATGATGAATTATGTTGTTGACACGGACAATCAGCTTGATACATTTGAAGATATAAATATAGTTTCATATAGCGAAGGTAAATCAAATCAATTTGATAAAAGCGACTTAGAAACAGCATTTACATCTTCATATTACGGCACGATTGACGGCGAAAAAATTCTTTTTGCATCAGACGGAGCAAATATTTACTATTGGCAGAACGGTGAATTTAAAACAGTATTTTCAAACAGCCACAATATATCAAATTTGAACATTCTCAATTCTGATGACAATTGTTTGTTTACATGGACCGAAACAACAGAATCGGGAGATGAAGTATATTGCATTAAATATGGAGATGACGGTTGGTCTGAACCATATACAATAGCAACTTGTGAAAATTATTATGTTGATCATTTGAGCATTGCGGAATATGACGGAAAAATGTTAGGTGTATTTATGCAGGATGAATTTGATCCTGATAGTGAATCAAACAGTATAACGCAGGCAAACTTAGCTTATATGGTAGCTTCCGATTTTTATGATATAAGCGTTGAATGTCTGACAGTCGATGAAGAGGATATTGTTCCGGGTCAAACTGCGAAAATGAGTGTTTATGTAAAGAATAACGGCAGTCAGCCGGTAAATAATGTTTCATTCAAAATCAACGATGGAATCATCAATAGTCAAACAGTAATTACCGATGTTAATCTAAACCCCGGTGAGGCTGATAATATTACGGTGAATTATGAAGTGCCGGAAAAATTCAAGAGAACCACTTTAACCGTTTCGGCTGAACTTTCAGACTATACAGATAAAGACAAGTCTAACAATGAAGCCGAATTGGAAATCGGTGTTCCGGACTTTAAGTTTGTGAAATATGATTTAGCAGAGGACGGCGATTATTATGTTGTCACCGTTTATGTTGAAAATCAATCTCAAACTGCAAGTGAGAACTTAACAACACAACTTTATTTGAATGAAGATGAAGGCGATATTAACTATATATCAGAAATCGGTTCACTTGCAAATGATGAAATCGGCATGACACAATTCTATGTTGAGAAGAATGTAATTGAATTTGATGAAAGCGGAAATGCAAGATTATATTGCAAGTTTATTGACGAAGATTCAAAATTCGGTTCATCAGTAACGGAATGTATGGTTATTACAAAATCTTCCGCAGTTTGTGCTCATCCGGAAACTGAATTGATTGAAGGAATTCCTGCAACATGTATTGCTACCGGGTTAACAGAAGGCACGAAATGTCTTGGCTGCGGTGAAGTCATTGTAAAACAAGAAACGATTGCAAAGACTGACCATATTCCATCTGTATGGATAACTGATAAAGATTCAAACTGCAAGGACGGCGGAACAAAACATAAAGAGTGTACAGTTTGTCACACAACACTTGAAACAGCGGATATTCCGTTGGCGCAGCATCAGTACAAATCTGTTGTAACAAAACCGACATGCACTGTCGATGGTTACACTACGCATACTTGCTCTGTATGTGGTGATAGTTATACTGATAATATTATCAAAGCTACAGGTCACAGCTACGATAACGGCAAAGTAACCAAGTCTGCCACCTGCACTTCAACAGGAACAAAAACCTACACCTGTTCATGCGGTGACACCTACA
>JAMPDR010000100.1 GCA_023665555.1 Ruminococcus sp. | reverse complement strand
CAACTATTCATGCGAACCCGAATTCCCGGCTGAGCTTGACCGTATTGTCAACATCACAGACGGCGTACTTCGCTCGATGACAATTGCGAAATAAGGAGGGTCAGCAATGATTAACAACGTAGTCCTCATGGGTCGCTTAACAGCGGATCCCGAACTTCGTACAACAACAACCGGAAGATCAGTTTGCTCATTCAGCGTTGCAGTTCAGCGTTCATTCGCAAGAAACGGCGAAGAAAGAGCAACAGATTTCATCAATATTGTTGCTTGGGAAAATCAGGCTAACTTTGTCAGCAGATACTTCAGAAAAGGTTCAATGATTGCTCTTCAGGGTCGTATTCAAACTCGTTCATACGAGGACAAGACCGGTGCAAAGAGAACCGCATTTGAAGTTGTTGCAAATGAAGTAAGCTTCTGCGGTTCAAAAGCAGAAAGCGGAACAACAGGTGGCGGATATGGACAGCCCGTAGCTCCGGCACAGGCTCCTGCATATCAGTCAGCAGCACCGAGTGATTTTGAAGAAATCACCGATGATGAAGATTTACCGTTCTGATTTTTGTTGTACAACAACTAATCTTCAACTAAAAATTTAACAGGAGGAAAACACTCATGGCATATGAAAAGGGCAACGGCCGTCCTAACAGAAAGTCACGCAAAAAGGTTTGCGCTTTCTGTGTTGAAAAGGCAGAAACAATCGATTATAAAGATGTTGCAAAGCTTCGCAAGTTCACATCAGACAGAGCGAAGATCCTTCCGCGCAGAGTAACAGGTACATGCGCACGTCATCAGCGTGAACTGACAACAGCAATCAAACGTGCTCGTCAGGTTGCACTCATGCCGTATACAAGCGACTGATAAAAAAATTACCCCACTTTTGAGTGGGGATTTTTTTATATGTAATAAGTAATAGTGAATATGTAAAAGGTATGCGGATGAGCGTGTGCCTGATTTACGATTCAGTCCGCAGTACTACGTACGGCTCATATTACGGGATAGATTGTACTGTTTGTCAGATATCGTCCGCAAATTATAGCTTGTTGCAACTGTCAGCTTGTCCTCATGCCGGACAGGCAATTACTTTTTGTGTAATTACAAAAAGTAATCAAAAAGAATTTTCTGACGTACGCAAAAATAACACCTAAAAATCACAAGCGATTTTTAGGTGTATTTTGCTATATGTAGGTAAGATACTGACTTCCATGTCCTTTGGACGCCTTACAATAATGACGAAATACGTTCGGCTACGGTAAGCCTTTTCACCATAACCAAAGAGATTCAAAACGGCAGGGGGCTTTGTCGGCTGTCTTTGTTTATAGTCTTATTGGAAGATTTTACTTATTACTTCAAAAGTCTTTCTTCTCTCGCTGAAACTCAAGAATATCACCGGGTTGACAATCGAGAACATCACATATCGCTTCAAGCGTTGAAAAACGAACGGCGCTGACTTTGCCTGTTTTGAGTTTTGACAGATTAACATTAGCAATGCCGACTTTTTCCGAAAGTTCATTGAGTGACATTTTTCTGTCAGCCATCACTCTGTCAAGTCTTAATATAATTGCCATATAAAATCTCCTTACAATGTTTCGTCAACTTGTTGCTGCAATGTTTCACCGTAGCGGAAAATATATGACACAAAAATCAAAATGAAAAACGCAATCAAAAAACCTCCGTCAAGTATAGGCAACGATTTTATCGACTCAATAGGACTTGCAGCAATAATAGCACTGTAATCTGTGAAACGGTTTTCTAAGATAGCTGTAACCAATGAAGTTATGTTACTGACTATACCGTATGGCAGAATGATTATTGCGAGTTTTTTAATATTTGTGCTTATTTCATTGTGGAACGGAACACCGTCTTTCATTGGCTGCAAAATATTTCGAATATATCCGAGAACGAAATATGATAAGACAGTAAGCAAAAGCGTGGGTATTATATCAATGTATTCCAGAACCACAGAATATTTATTTGTTACACATGGCTCACTGAGTTTGATCATCATGCCGCTTGATATTATTGATGAGGTTGTTTCATTATAATAATCTGCACCTTGTGCGTCTGTGAACATGGCAATCATCGGAACGAAACATATAACAAAAATGATACAACCAATGATTATAGCCGCAAGATCAAGCTTTCTCAATATTTTTACTATTTTATCAAGAGTTGTGGCTGTGTTTTGTAACTTATTCATATTGAACACTCCTTTGATTTGATGAGTTTATTATATCAGCGTTGTTAATGTTTGTCAACAATTATTTAATGATAAACGTTAAATATATTACGAAATTCATAAATCAAAAAACACCGGCATTTTTTATAGTGCGGTGCTTTTATTTTATGTAGCATATTGTATTTTTCAGGCTTATCTGCCTTTCTCTGCGGCGGTTATCTTTCGATAGGCACAATTTTAAGACGCATATTAATAAAATATACCTTACTTTTCACTGCTCAAAAGTCTGAACTGTTCAACTGCAATGTTGATAAAATCATTGTAATCACTGTGTGGCTCGCTGAATGTAAAGCATGCAGTGTAGTGATAGCTTATGCCTTTTATTGTCACATTGCAAGTGTCATCATGTGTGAACAGATAATAAGTTGTGCCGTCAAGTTCGCCCTTTGTGCCTTTGAGTTTTATCCAATCGTTTTTCACCTCATCATAATATCCGGGGTCTTTATCCATGCGGTGAAGATATACTAACAACGGATTATTTGACTTGAAATAGGTTGCACAATAAATCAATTCACCGTTTTGAATTTTGCCGCCGTCAAAAATATAGTTGTATGTATACTCTTTTGATGTATCCTTGATTATTTCAAATCCTCTGTTTTCTCGCTTTTCGGGTGAGTCATAATAGGGAAGATAGTCTTTCACCTGAGAAAAATAGTAATCGGATTCAGAGGATAAATATCGTTCATGAGATGCGGAATTGAAGCCGTTGACCGAAGTTACAGCACCGATTGAACCGCAGACTAAAAACACCGCAACAAACGCAATTGCAAATCTTATGGCAGAGAATTTTTTTAACTCTCGCTTGAAAAGTACAACAGTCCATATAACCAAAATCACAGTCAGCAAAATGGATGACGCGGCAATGTTAGCTATCACAGATCCGATTGCAATGTCGGATGCGTCTGCCAATGTGTCATAGCTATATTCCAAAAGAAACCAAATGTAAGACGTTGCTGTGGATATAACAGACAGAATTCCTGATAGTATTGTTGCGATAAGTAATGTGATTTTATATTTTTTCATCATCTGCCTCCTGTTATTTTTGTGTCTGAAAACTGCTTCCTTTACCGTCAGACACCGAAAAATCCGCCTTTGCCTTCAACTTTATAGCTGACGATTTTATATTTTGAACGGTCGTAATTTATTCTTATGAGATCTCCGTAGGCACTGCTGTTATAACTTGCTTCAACCTTAAAATCAAGTTGCAAAATATTTTCGGACAGGTCTTTTTTATTGTCCAATTCAACGTTGATTTTATAATTGCTTACCGTTTCAGAATTTGAGATAATCTCATTGCTGATAAATTCTTTCACTTTATCACTCAGCAGGTTCAACGTGCTTTCGTTAAGCTTAATATCATCACTGCTTTTGTCTGCGTACATGCGAATGTTTGTGATTGCGTCGGTGACTTTTTCAACAATCATGTCATCTGTTTCTCTAATTGTTATATATCCAGCCTGAACGATGCACTTTTGACCCTCATCGGTCAGCATCCAATCAAGGAATTTGCCGCCTGTTTTATCTTCATCGCCGTGCCTTATAACACCGTAATAGTTTGTTGTGAACGGATATTTTTCGCTTCTGATGTTATCGTCTGTGGGTGCAATGCCTTCAATGGCAATCGTTTTGATGTTGTCATTTTTGTAAAGCGTGTCAATGTAGTATCTATAGGTGTAGCCAAGGCTTGTTGTTTTGTTGTCATATTCCGCAACTTCATCAACAAGTGCGCCCATACCCGCAATGACTTTGATTGTGATTGGATCGATCATGTTTGCGCCGCCCATGACAAGGTTTTCCATCGCAGTCTGACTGCCTGAGTTTTCTTCACGCTGATAGGCAACGATTTTCTCATCATTGCCGCCGACTTCTTTCCAGTTGGTGATTTTGCCGCTGTAGATATCTTTGATTTGTTCAACCGTCAGGCTTTCGACGGGATTGTTCTTGTGTGTGATGAACACAAAAGCGTCATAGCAAACAGGCTTTTTAACAAGTTCAACACCTGCACTTTTTGCCATTGCAAGTTCATCATTCGACGGCTCTGTGCCGATTACGATGTCGGGAGTCTTGGCATTAATTTCAACCAAATTGTCGTTATCACAAAAACTTGCATTTGACAATTCCTTATTAACGAGTCTTTCATATGCATAATGCGTTGTACTAAAATTTGTGAAATATTTGCTGTTTTCATCATCAAAGCCGAGATGCTGACCTGCAAATTCAACAGCCATCGGAACACACACGGTTGAGCCGTCAATCAATGGATAAGTTCCCCATGTGCAGTAATAATCATCATAATCATTGCCCGGCTGACGATACTTTTTGATTTCGCCGAGTTGAAACTCTGAATTTTTTACAATCTGCTTCCAATTCTTGTCCCTGGCAACCTCCTGATTGATTGAACCCCATGAGCCTGTCCGATCGGGAGTTCCGACTAAATATTCAACAACCTTGTCTGTTACTTCATTATAAAACGCAATTCTGAACCAGCCTAATATGCATATAATCAATGCGGCAGCTGTTAGTGCGGCGGTTAATTTTTTGTTTTTATGAACAAGACTGTCGATGGCGGCAACAAAAATTCTTGCTGTCAGAAACATAAAGTAAATGCCGATCAGGTCAATCATATCATCGATAAATATTACTTCGCTGTTAATTCGTTTAAACAATATTGATAATAACAATACGATTATCGGCAATATCAAAGCGAGTGTTAAAACGATTTGAGGTATTTTAAGTTTTCTTGCTGTAAGTGTTTCAAGTCCTCCGATGAGTATTGCCACTGCCATTGCTCTAAAGATGCAAGGCAGGTCATGACCACCGAAGAGAGTGAAGTTTGCCACCACAAAATAAAGCACTGAAAAAAGGGCAAATGCCAACATCGTTAATATAATTTTAATTGCAGGTCGCGTACGTTTGATTTCGGTTTCGTTGTTTGTCATAATTATCTCTCCTTTAAGTAATAATTTTAGTATATATGAATTAATCGAAAAATCAATATACTTAATAAAGACGTAAGAATATCTTAAGGAAATCTTAAGAATTTATTTTTATAAGGGAATGTCTGTTGCGAGGATTTATTTGTTATGTTTTCCCCGCCGCAGGCAATGTTGTCAACTTAAGAGAAATAAATAAAAATCTTCCAATAAGGCTCAACATAAAGATAGCCACGTGCCCCAGCCGCCTTGTATTTCTATATTATGGCAACATATCTTACCGTAGCTGACCAATATTTCGTCATTATTGTATGGCACCCAAAGGACATGGAAGTCAGTAACT